>JBNKDX010000007.1:0-16638 GCA_050288485.1 Rhodomicrobiaceae bacterium
CCCTCGCCCGCCGTGGGCAGGCCCTTCAGCACCGCGGCCGGGTCGGGGCGCGCGGGATGCTTGTCCAGATTCGCCGAAATGGACGTGGGGATTAACCGGCCGGTCTGGGCCTGGCGGGCATAGGTGATGGCGGCGATGGAGGTCTTCAGTTCCGCTTCGGCAAGCCAAGCCGCCGGATAACCCGAATGGCTGGAGAAACCCTTGCCGTCGGCCGGCGAGTAGTCGCTCGAATTCAGCCCCCATTTTCCTGCGCGCGCGAAGGTCTTACGCAACTGCTTGACGCGATCATTCAGGCCCTCATCGCCCACCCAGACCAGCGCATTGTCGCGGTCCATATAGTATTCGGTGAGGCCCTCCCGGTCCCCGTCGTCGAGGCGAAGGCCCTTCCTGCCTTTCTCGCTCAGGCGGTCGAGCACGGATATATAGACCGCATCCGTACGGCTGATGATCCGCTCCGGTCCATCGGGTTCCGCAGCCTGAACGCAAGGCGCAGCCAAAGTCGCAAGCGTGAGCGATAATCCTGCAGCCAACGGAATGCGAAATACGGTCATTTGCCCTTACCCAACCTCTCCTGCCCGCGAACTCAGCTTGACGTAACTTTCACGCCTATTGATTGGCGCATTTTCGGCGCGAGGGGAAGCCTTTTGCGAGGGAAACTACGCATGTGGCGCAATTGTCACGCCTAATGATGCCGCGCCTCCAGGCCGAACTCTCGCATCTTCCGGTACAGCGTCGAGCGTCCTATGCCCAGGCGCCGCGCCACCTCGGTAATATGCCCGCGATAATGGCCGAGCGCCAGCCGGATCAGATCGGCCTCGATATCGGTTAAGGTGCGGATTTCGCCGTCCTGCGTCAATACGGGGATGCCGAGCGCCGGCCCGGGCGCGCCCGCCACCGTGATCGCGCGCTCCACGGGCCATTCCGCTCCAATCATCGCCGGCCCCTGATAAGCGGGCCGCGCCTGCGGTTGCGCCGGCGCCTGCGCGGCAGGCAGCGGACAGAGCGGCGCGTGCATGCTGGCGGAGATCTGCGGGAAGTCGTTGAGCGTCAGCCTGTCGCTCTCGGCGAGCGCGACGGCGCGATAGATGGTGTTTTCGAGCTGGCGGACGTTGCCCGGCCAGGAATAGGCTTTCAGGAGCGCCAGCGCCTCCTCGTCAATGCCCTCGATATGCTTGCCTTCGTCGGCGGCGAAGAGCGTCAGGAAATGCTCCACCAGTTCCTCGACGTCATCGACGCGGTCGCGCAGAGGCGGCAGCCAGATCGGAAAGACGTTGATGCGGTAATACAGGTCTTCGCGGAACTTGCCCTCTTTGACGCGTTCGATCAGGTTCTGGCTCGTCGAGCAGATCAGGCGGACATTGCCTCTGCGATTAGGGTCGTGCTTGGCCGGGTCGCCCGTGCCGAGAAAACTGCTGAGCGTCTCCTGCATGGCCAGCGGCATCTCGCTGATCTCGTCCAGATAAAGCACGCCGCCTTCGGCCTCGCTCCAGGCATCCTCCAGAAACGTCTCGCGGGTGGACCAGTCCGCCGCGCTCGCCGGATCGGCGCAATGCACCATGATGAACGGCTTGCCCACGCGGGCGCTGTCGCCGTAGATGGCTTTGGCGAACAGCTCCTTCCCGGCGCCCATCTCTCCCTCGATCAGCACCGGCAGGTCTAGATCGGCCGCGCGCCGCCCCAGCACCACGGCGCGGTTCATTTCCGGCGTGGTGCAGATGATGTCGGCGAAGGAGCGGCGTCCGTCCACCTTGCGCGTGATGCGGGCGATTTCGCCTTCGAGCGCGCGGACCTTGAGCACATTTTTTACCGCCGTGGCGATGCGCTCGGGCTTGACCGGCTTGATGATGAATTCGGCTGCGCCTGCGTCGAACACGTCCTGCGCCTGGCTCGCGTCTTCCGGCGGCGCCAGCACGATGATCGGGCCGATGAGCGCCTCGCGCAGCTTGCGCACCACCTCCAGGCCGCTGCCGTCGGGCAGGTGCAGATCGACGATCGCCAGCGCGATTCGCTGGGCAGCCTCCTCCCCTTCGATGGCGGAGAGGGCTTCGGCAACGGCGTTCATGGTGCGGGCGTGCAGGCCAAGTCTTGTGATCGCAGTCTCCAGGAGGCTGCAGATCGACGGGTCGCTTTCAGCGATCAGGACGTAACTTGCCATAACGTGAACTCAACACTCGTGTTATGCAGCGCTCGTGAAGGGCGATGCCGATTTGTGTCGTCAACCGGGGATTGTGCTCCAAAAGCGTAAAGACGGCCTGAATCGGTATTTTCGCCGTCAAACTGGCACATGCCGGTGCCCCAAAGGAAACCAGCTTTGCCTTGAATTGACCGCGCGCCGGGAGGATAACTCCGGCCGAAGCCACAAGCGCGCAGGAACACCCCCGGACATGGGACAGGACCACCGCCGCTCCAAGCGATGGCGCGGCTATTTCGGCATCGGGGCTGAGCGCATCTCGAAACCCCTCAATCTGGGCAATCTTATTCGCTCGGCGCATGCGTTCGGCGCCAGCTTCGTCTTCACCATCGGGCCGGAACCGAAATGGTTCGATTTCAGTTCCGACACGTCGAAGGCGGGCGCGCATCTGCCCTATTATCACTGGGAAAGCGTCGATGAGATGCGGCTGCCGCGCGGCTGCGCCTTGGTGGGGGTCGAGCTCACCGAGGACGCGATCGACCTGCCGAGCTTCCGCCACCCCTTGGCCGCCGCCTATGTGCTGGGGCCGGAGCTGGGGTCGCTGTCGCCGGAGCTCGTCGCCCGGTGCGATCACCTCGTGCGCATCCCGGCGGAATTCTGCATCAATGTCGCCATGGCCGGCGCAATCGTGATGTATGACCGCATGAGGCTGCTTGGCCGGTTCCCTCCGCGTCCGCTCACCGCCGGAATGCCACGGCGGTCCCGGAAAGCGTAGTGCGGCGATAAAATTGCCCCGGCCAACTGGCCAACCGGACCGCGAGCCGTTATACATAGCGCCATGCAACCTGACGCAACGGAAACAACGACACGAAAGCGGAGACCGAGAACAATGCGAGTGGTTTCTGCCTACCTCACCGCAGGCCTTATCCTTACCGCCATCCCCGCCTTTGCGCAGACGACGAAGCCGGTGCAGAGCTTCGACGACTGGCAGGTATTCGTGCACGAAGCGCAGAACGAGAAGGTGTGCTTCGCCGCCACGCAGCCCAAGAGCATGGAGCCGAAAGGGGCCAAACGCGGCCCGGTCTTCCTGTACCTGACGACGTGGCAGAAGGATGGCGTGCGCAACGAACTCAGCGTGAAAATCGGCTATCCTCTCGATCCGAACAGCACGCCGGTGATCGCCGTCGGGGCGCAGGAGTTCGCGCTGTTCCCCAAGAACGACAAGGCCTACATGCGCGACCCTGCCGAGGAGCGCAAGCTTCTCGAAGCCATGAAGAAGGGCTCCATATTGACCGTGAAAGGCTTGTCTTCGCGCGGGACCAGCACCATGGATCGGTATTCGCTGAGCGGGGTGACCGCGGCGATGGCGTCGCTCGCATCGGCATGCCCGTGACCGGCCTTCCCGGATTTGAGCAATTCCGATGGGCTTGATGCCTGAGAGTTCAGTGGCGGTGGACAAGGTGCCAGGGGGAATAAGCGCGGGGCCGGGCGCTCGTCCCTCTCTTATCGGTCTGTCGCGCGCCGAAATGGCCGTGGCGCTGAACGGGGTTGGCGTGCCGCCCTCGCAGACGCGCATGCGCGTAGCGCAAATCTGGGGCTGGCTCTACGGGCGCGGCGCGACCGATTTCGCCGCAATGACCAACATTGCCAAGGATCTGCGCGGCCAACTCGCCGCCGCCTTCGATCTCGCGCGCCCCGAGATCGCCGCCGAGCAGATTTCCGCCGACGGCACGCGCAAATGGCTCCTGCGTCTGGCGCCGGAACGCCCCGGCGAGCGCGCCCCCGAAATCGAAACCGTCTACATCCCCGAGCCGGACCGCGGCACGCTGTGCATATCGAGCCAGGTCGGCTGCACGCTCAATTGCACCTTCTGCCACACCGGCACGCAAGCATTGGTGCGCAATCTGACGGCGGGCGAAATCGTGGCGCAAATCCTCGTCGCCCGCGACCGCCTCGGCGAATGGCCCGGCGCGGCGCCGCCTGCGCAGACACACGGCCTTCCCGGCGGGGAGCGCAAGATCACCAATATCGTGCTGATGGGCATGGGCGAGCCGCTCTACAATTTCGACAATGTGAAGACGGCGGTGGACATCGCCTCGGACGGCGAGGGGCTGTCGATATCGAAGCGGCGCATCACGCTGTCCACCTCCGGCATCGTACCGATGATCGAGCGGGCGGGCGCGGAGGCGGGCGTGATGCTGGCCATCTCGCTGCACGCCGTGCGCGACGGTCTGCGCGACGTGCTGGTGCCGATCAATCGCAAATATCCTATCGCCAAGCTGCTGGACGCGTGCCGCGCCTATCCCGGCCTGTCGAATGCGCGGCGCATCACCTTCGAATATGTGATGCTGAAGGGGGTGAACGACAGTATCGCCGAGGCCAGGGAACTGGTGAGGCTCCTGGCGCGCATCCCTGCCAAGATCAACCTCATCCCCTTCAATCCGTGGCCGGGCTCGCCCTATGAATGTTCGGACTGGGAGAGAATCGAGCGCTTCGCCGAGGTCGTGAATCGCGCGGGCTACGCCAGCCCCATTCGCACGCCGCGCGGGCGCGATATCATGGCGGCCTGCGGACAGCTCCGTTCCGCAAGCCGGAAGGCGCGGGCAAGCGAGCGCAACGCGAACGCAGCGTGCGAGCCCGCAAGCGGAGGACTCCCCTCATGATTTGGTCCGCGATTCGCCGCGGCTTCGCCGTGCTCTTCGGTTTCTTCATGGCGGCGCTGGCCGGGGCCATCGTTCTTTTCATTGCCGGCGCGCGCTGGGCCGCCGAGGAGGTCACGAGCCATATGCAGCCGGGCAGCACCGATATGGACCGCCTGTTCGGCGAGTGGCTCGGCGCCGTCGCATTCGCCTTCACCGTGGCGCCGGTCCTGACGCTCCTTCCGGCGCTTGTGGTCATCATCGGCGGCGAGGTCGCACGCATCCGCTCGCTGCTCTATTACGTGGTGGGAGCCGGTGTCGCGGCGGCGGCGATGCCGCTCATCGCCATGCAGCCGACGCCAGGACCAGCGGCCTATTCCGCGCCCTATTTCAGCATTCTGGCCACCGCCGGTTTCGCGGGCGGCCTGGTTTACTGGCTGATCGCCGGACGCCGCGCCTGATGTCGTCAGCGGCCGGAGCGAGGCATGGCGATACCCATGCCTGATAATGCCTCCCTTTCGCATCTAAGGCGATGCCGACCTTCAATTGCTACATTTGCCGCGCCCTCCCCCTCATCCGGCTTCGGCTTCGCCTCGCCACCCTCTCCCGCCGGGGAGAGGGCTAAGTAACAGGAAACGCGTTTTTTTTTCAGCCCTCTCCCCTTCGCCGGAGAGGGTGGCGCCGCCAGGTGCCGGGTGAGGGGGCGGCCGGAAGGAAAATGATTCACTTATTGTTCGACCGTTCCCCCGAGCGCGTCCAGGCGTACTCCGCGACCCAAGGGTAAAATATGCCGCCTGATAGAGACTTCACCGCGCCGGATTAATAGTATAGGGCGGAGGCTGAGCACGAGGATCAGCCGGGTTCGGTACCCGGGGTAAAGCCATCCGCTGCGATCGAAACTCAGGATCAGCTATGTTTCATCTTTACCCGAAAGATCGAGTTCCGGTTCGATATCAGCCTGCGGGTGCATCTCCATCACTATCGGACTGGTTCGGGCCAGCGGGACGAACTCGGCCTGTTCCTCCAGCGGGAGCGGCGCTCTTCGGGTAATGCGGTAGACACCGTAAACGCAGAGCATCAATAATACGAATGCCGAAAAGAACGGCAAACCGACCGGGCCGAACAGGTCCATGATCCAGCCGCCCGGCAACGGACCGAACAGCGCTCCCACCCCGTAGAGCAACAGCAGGCCTCGCGTGGCGCCAAGCACCTGGCACGGCTCCATGTAATCGTTGGTGTGGGCAACGCTGATGGCGTAAACGGCGAACATCAGGCCGCCATAGAGAAAGGCCACCAGATTCAGCCCCACCATATCCACCCGAACCATATATCCGGCGGCGCCCGCAGCGATTGCCGCCAGCAGACTGACGAGCAGCAATACACTGCGGCGATCGTGACGGTCGGAAAGATGCCCGATGGGTAGCTGCAACAGCGCGCCACCGAAAATGGTGGCGCTCATGAGCAGGGCAATCCCCGCTTCGTCCATCCCTACCCGTGCGCCGAAGACCGCCGTCATGCTCCAGAATGCGCCGTTCACCACACCGGCGCAGAGAACCCCGGCGGCGCCCAGGGGTGAGGCCGTAAACAGACGCCGCAACGGCAAGTGCTGATGGGTTTCGATCTGCGGTTCGGAAACCCGGGTCACCGCGATCGGAATGATCGCCAGGACGATCAGCACCGTGGCCAGGGCGAAAGGCGAGAGGGACGCCGGATCGTAGATCAACAGCAGAAACTGCCCGCCGGCAAGCGCCAGCAGCGTGGTGATCATATAGACGGCGAAGATGCGTCCCCGGGTGTTGGCCGGGGTCTTTTCGTTCAACCAGCTCTCGACCACCATATAGAGCCCCACCACGGAAGCGCCGTTCAGGAAACGCAGCGGCAACCAGAACCAGGGATTGGCATGGAGACCGAAAAGCAGCGTTGTCGCTGCGCACAGGGCCGCGCATGCCGCGAAGGTGCGGATATGTCCGACCCGCCGGACGATGCCTGGACCGCTCCAGGTCCCGACCATATAGCCCGCATAGTAGCCGGCCATGACAATGCCGGTCTGCGTGTTGCTGAAATGCTCGATCGTCGCTCTGACGCCCAGCAAGGTGCCTAGCAGCCCAAGGCCGAAGAGCAGCATCGACAGTCCACCAAGCAGCACAAAGATGGTCAAACGCATTCGACGCCGAGCCCGAGGTGATCGATTTTCTTTTAGGAAAAGTGGCTTCAGTTATGACGTTTACGGTTTTCCGCAGCTCACATCGGCGCCCCTTTCCGAAACATCGCCGCCCTCTGAGGTTCCGGGCCGCCGCTTGGGAAGCAGCCATCATAACCGGAACATTAGGTGATCAAAAAGGTGGTTCTTTCAACGGTTTCCGGGGTGGAGAAGGGGAGAAAAGCGAAACTTGGTTAGCGGATTTTTTACCATATATGGAAACTTGCCGCCATTAAGGAACATCCAGCGTTCGCCGCGTTCATCGCCAATGCCCAGACGCCGCCCGCAGCGAGGCCTGCCGGGTGTGAACAGCGTCAGTTGCGGGCGCCCCGAACAATAGCCGCTACGTCTGCGGCAGCGCCCCCCGCCGGCCCCACTTCGCCCCCTCTCGTCCTCGATCCCTGGCGAACGGTCCCACACTTTACGCCTTTTTCAGCCTGACAGGGCAAAGTCCTTATCAAGAACGCCGGCCGGCCATCGGGCGATGGGGAGCTGAAGGTGCCGCCATGCTGAAGCGAATGGTGATCATGCTCTTGGCCGCCGGGTTGCTGTTTGGCGGCATATTCGGCTATCAGGCCTTCAAGGCCCGCATGATCCAGGAGGCATTGAGCCAAAGGACCGCGCCTCCGCAAACCGTCGCCACCGTCACCGCCCGCTTCGAGGAATGGCGGCAGCGCCTCAAGGCGGTCGGCAATGTCCGCGCGGTGAACGGGGCCAATCTCGCCCCTGAGGTTTCCGGCACGATCGCTGCGATCCATTTCAAGTCCGGCGCGGACGCCCGCAAGGGCGATCTGCTTCTGGAACTCACCTCGGCCGCAGATGCGGCCCATCTGGAGGCGCTCAAGGCGAATGCCGTGCTGGCGAAGCTCAATTACGAGCGCGTCATCACTCTGCACAAACAGCGCTCTCCCGCACTCTCCAAGATCGCGGCCGACACCAACGAGGCCACGATGAAAAACTCCATCGCCCTGGTCAAGCAGCAGCGGGCGACGCTCGATTACAAGTTTATCCGTGCGCCGTTCTCAGGGCGGCTGGGCATCGTGCAGGTCGATCTCGGGCAATATATCGCCGCCGGTACGGCGATCGTCTCGCTGCAGCAGCTCGACCCGATCCATGTCGACTTCTATCTGCCGCAGCAGGCGCTCGCCCGGATCAAGAGCGGCCTGAAGGTCACGGCCAGCATCGACGCCTTTCCGGGCCGCAGCTTCGCCGGGAAGATCAGCGCGATCGATTCGGCGGTCGATACCAAGACGCGCAACATCAAGGTCCGCGCGACCTTCCCCAACCCAGACAAGCTCCTGCTGCCGGGGATGTTCGCGACCGTCGATGTCGATGCGGGCGAACCGGAGCGCTTTCTCACGCTGCCCAAGACCGCCATAGCCTACAACTCCTACGGCGACGTCGTTTTCCTCGTGGAGAAGCGCGAGAAGACTGCGGCGGGAGAGCCCCAACTCGTCGCCAGGCAGGTGTTCGTCACCACGGGGGCGGCGCGTGGCGGACAGGTGGCGGTCATCAAGGGCGTGAGGGAGGGCGACGTGGTGGTCACGACCGGCCAGATCAAGCTGCGCAACGGCGTGCCCGTGCGGATCGACAACAGCGTGCGCCCCTCCTCCGACCCGGATCCCTCGGTCGCGGACGAGTGACGGTCGGCGGCGCGCCATGCAGTTCACCGACATCTTCATCCGCCGCCCGGTCCTGGCAGTCGTCGTCAGCCTGTTGATCCTGGTGCTCGGCCTGCGCTCCGCCGGATCGCTTCCCGTCCTCCAGTATCCGCGCACCGAGAACGCCGTCGTCACCGTCAACACGACCTATTACGGCGCCGACCCCGGAGTGATCGCCGGCTTCATCACCACGCCGCTCGAAGCCGCCATCGCCCAGGCGAACGGCATCGACTACATGACCTCGTCCAGCACCAGCGGCACGAGCACGATCACTGTCAATCTGCGGCTGAACTACGATGCCAACAAGGCGCTGACCGAGATTTCCACCAAGGTCAATTCGGTCCTCAACCAGTTGCCGACGGGGACGCAGATCCCGGAGCTGAGCATCAAGGTCGGCCAGACGATCGACGCCATGTATATCGGCTTCAACAGCGACGTGCTGCCGCGCAACCGCATCACGGATTATCTGACGCGCGTCGTGCAGCCGAAACTCCAGACCATCGCGGGCGTGCAGACCGCCGAAATCCTGGGCGGGCAGGATTTTGCGCTCAGGGCGTGGCTCGATCCGACCAAGCTCGCCGCCTATGGGCTGACCGCCGCCGAGGTCGGGCAGGCGCTGGTGCAGAACGATTACATATCTGGCCTCGGCAACACCAAGGGCGAGATGGTGGAGATCAACCTCAACGCCTCGACGACCCTGCACAGCGCCGAGGAATTCGCCAATCTGGTGCTCAAGGGGTCGGGCGCGTCCATCGTACGGCTCAAGGACGTCGCCCGTGTCGAACTTGGCGCCGACAGTTATGATGCCGCCGTGCTGTTCGACGGCAAGCCCGCCGTGTATATCGGCATCCAGGTGGCCCCCTCCGCGAACCTGCTCGACGTCATCGGCGCGGTGCGCGACGTGTTTCCTGGCATCCAGGAACAGCTTCCGCAGGGCTTGAACGCCGCGATCGTCTATGACTCGACGAAGTTCGTGAACGCCTCGATCAATGAGGTCATCGTGTCGCTGGCCGAAGCGACCGTCATCGTCACCCTCGTCGTGTTCGCCTTCCTGGGATCGGCGCGCTCGGTCCTCATCCCCGTTATTGCCATCCCCTTGTCGCTGATCGGCTCGGTGACGCTGATGCTGCTCATGGGGTTCTCCATCAACCTGCTGACGCTCCTGGCGCTGGTTCTCGCCATTGGTCTCGTCGTCGATGACGCCATCATCGTGGTCGAGAACGTCAACCGGCATCTCGACGAGGGCGTGAAGCCGATCCCGGCGGCGATCCTGGCGGCGCGCGAGCTGGGCAGCCCGATCATCGCCATGACGGTCGTGCTGGCCGCGGTCTATGTGCCCATCGGCTTTCAGGGCGGGCTGACGGGCGCGCTGTTCACCGAATTCGCTTTCACCCTGGTCGCCGCCGTGACGATCTCGGCCGTGGTGGCGCTGACGCTTTCGCCGATGGTCTGCTCGCGGCTCTTGAAGCCGCAGACGGCGGGCGAAGAGGGCTGGCTCGTGCGGCTCATCGACCGCAGCTTCGACGCCATGCGCCGCGGCTATGAACGGTGGCTGCATCACAGCCTCGACTATCTGCCGGTGACGGCGGTCTTCGCCACTCTGGTACTGGGCAGCATCTATTTCCTTTACACGACGGCCCAGAGCGAACTAGCGCCACAGGAGGACCAGGGCATCATCATCGAACAGTCCACCTCTGCGCCCGACGCCACGATCCAGCAGCGGCTGCTTTACGCCGGGCAGGTTTACCGGGGCTTCATGACGTTTCCCGAAACGGACCATGTCTTTCAGATCGAAGCGGCCGGCAACTCCATCGGCGGCATGGTGCTGAAGCCGTGGGACGATCGCGAGCGGACCAGCAATCAACTCCAGCCGCTCGTACAGAACGCGCTGGATGGTATCGCGGGCGTCCGCGCCGCCGTTTTTCAGCCGCCGTCGCTGCCGGGCAGCACCGGCCTGCCGGTGCAGTTCATCCTCACCACCACCGATTCATTCGACCGGCTCAATCCCGTATCGCAGAGCTTTCTGAAGCAGGCGCAGGCGAGCGGGATGTTCATCTTCCTGGACACCGATCTGAAGATCGACGCGCCGCAATCGACCGTCGAAATCGACCGCGACAAGGCGGCGGCGCTCGGCTTGAGGATGAGCGACATCGGCGGCGCGCTTACGTCGATGCTCGGCGGCGGTTATGTGAACTATTTCAGTTACTTCCAGCGCTCCTACAAGGTCATACCGCAGGTGCAGCGCGTGGACCGGCTGAACGCCGGACAGCTCCTCGACTACTACGTGGCCAACATCGACGGCGTTCCCGTGCCGCTGTCCTCGGTCGCGCGCATCGCCACCAAGGCGATACCGGAATCCATCGTTCACTTTCAGCAGCTCAACGCCGCCGCGATCCAGGGCGTCACCATGCCCGGCGTCAGCCAGGACGAGGCGCTCCGCTTTCTGAAGAATCTCGCCACCCGCACGCTGCCGCAGGGCTATTCGGTCGATTATGGCGGGCTGTCGCGGCAGTTCGTGCAGGAAAGCGCGAGCTTCGCGATCACTTTCGGCTTCGCGCTGATCATCATCTTCCTATCGCTCGCGGCGCTGTTCGAGAGCTTCCGTGACCCGGTCATCATCCTCGTTTCGGTGCCGATGTCGATCGCCGGAGCGCTGGTCTTCGTCAGTCTCGGCATCGGCGGCGCGACGCTGAACATCTATTCCGAGGTCGGGCTGGTGACGCTGATGGGCCTTATCAGCAAGCACGGCATCCTGATCGTGGAGTTCGCCAACGCGGAGCAAAAGGCGGGCAAATCGAAGCGCGAGGCGGTCGAGGCGGCTTCCGCGATAAGGCTGCGTCCCGTTCTGATGACGACGGCGGCGATGGTGCTGGGGGCGGTGCCGCTGTTACTGGCTACCGGCGCGGGCGCGGTGTCGCGGTTCAATATGGGGCTGGTGATCGTCGCTGGGCTGACCATCGGCACGCTGTTCACGCTGTTCGTGGTGCCCGCGGTTTACATGATCGTGGCGAGCCGAATCGAGCCGGAAGAGGCGGAGGCGGAAGCGCCGTGAGATTCGCGCCGTGAATCCGGCTGTCGGGAAAGCGCCCTCCCCATTTGGAACTTGCGGGGGACGCCAAAATGGTAATGCTATCCGTTCGCAGTCCGGACCGCTGAGACGGACACTCGGCCACTGACAAAGGATCACGCGATGACCGCCAGTTCCGGCCGCAACAATAATGGCGGCGCCGCCATGGTAACGCTCGCCGATTTCCCGCACCACGGCTACGACAAGCTGCGCTATGGCGATACCGACCGCCAGGGGCACATCAACAACGCGGTCTTCACCACGCTTCTGGAGACGGGGCGGGTGGAGGTGCTGCTGGACGCGGATGGCGGCCTGCTGCTGCCAGCCGGTTCGGCCTTCGTCATCGTCAATCTATCGATGGCGTTCCGCGGCGAAATCCACTGGCCGGGGCGCGTGGACATCGGCACCCGCGTCAAGGCCATCGGGCGCTCGTCGGTCACTTTCGAGCAGGCGCTTTTTCAGGACGCGCGGCTCGTCGCCACCGCGGAGACGGTGATCGTACAGATGAAGGAGGCGACGCGGCGCTCCGAGCCGCTGTCGCCGGAAGTGGCGGCCCATCTGCGGCGCTTTGCGACCGCGGCGTGAGGGAACCTCAAGCGGCGTCCGCCCCGCCTTCCGGGGCCCCTGCCTCGCGCCGCGCGCTGATGAAAGCCGCCATTTCCTCCGGCGGTATCGGCCTGCTGTAGTAGAAGCCCTGCACCTCGTCGCAGCCGTGACGCTGCAGCGCCGCCAGCACCGCCTCGTCCTCCACGCCTTCCGCGACGATGGACAGGCCGAGGCTCCTCGCCACGTGCACGAGCGCGTGCACGATAGCGTCGCGATCGGCTTCCGCAGCGATCCCGCGGATGAAGGTGCGGCCGATCTTCACCCGGTCGGCATGGAGGCGCCTGATGTGAGACAGGCTCGAACAGCCTGCGCCGAAGTCGTCGATTGCCAGCCGGACGCCGATGTCTTTCAATTGCTGCACCGTCTCCAGGACGCTGGCGGTGTCCCGGTTCAGGATCGCTTCCGTCAGTTCCAGTTCCAGGCAGGCCGGATCGAGGCCGGAGGCGGCGAGCGCATCCCTGACGGCGTCGGCGAGATCGCCTCGCCTGAACTGGACTATGGAAAGATTGACCGCCATCACCAGTTTGGGCAGCCCCGCGTCCTGCCACGCTTTCGCCTGCCTGCAGGCTTCCGTGAGAACCCAGTTGGATATCGCCACGATATATCCGCTGTCCTCGGCGAGGGGGATGAAGCGATTGGGCGGCACCGGCCCCAGATCCGGGTTCGTCCAGCGCAGAAGCGCCTCCACGCCCGTCACGCGGCCCGTTTTCAGATCGACCTGCGGCTGGTAGTGGAGCGCGAATTCGCCACGTTCCAGCGCGTTGTGCAGATGGCTGCGCAAGCGCATCGACTGTTCGGCTTCGGCGTTCATCTGTTCGGTGAAGAAGCGGTAGGTGTTGCGTCCGGCCTGCTTGGCCGAGTACATGGCCAGATCGGCCTTCTCGAACAGATCGTCCCAGCTCTGGCCATCCTCGGGATAGACCGCGACGCCGACCGAGGCGGTGATTGACAATTCGTGGCCTGAGATAACGAACGGCGCGGTCATCTGCTCCAGCGTGGCCAGGGCCACGGTGTTGATCGCCTCCGGGTCCTGGATTTCGGAGAGGACGATCAGGAATTCATCGCCGCCGTGCCGCACGATGGTGTCGCTGCGCCGCATGCGGAGCTGCAGCCGCGCCGCCACCCGATTGAGCAGCTCATCGCCGACCGCATGGCCGAGCGCGTCGTTGATCTGTTTGAAACCGTCGAGGTCCAGGAACATCAGGGCGGCCTTGCATTCGTAGCGGTCTGCGAAGGCGATGGCCCGTTCCATCCGGTCCTTGCCGAGGAGGCGGTTCGGCAACCCCGTCAGGGCGTCGTGATGGGCGAGGAATTCCGCGCGCTCCTCCTCCTTCTTGCGGTCGGTAATGTCCTGCTGGATGCCGACGAACTGGGTGATGTTGCCTTTCTCGTCGCGGATCGGGGTGATGACGGCCTCTTCCCAGTGGCGGCTGCCGTCTTTCGTCATGTTATGAAAGATGCCGCGCCAGGAATGGCCGGCCTTGAGCGTATTCCACAGCTCGGCATAGTCTTCCGCCGTCATCGCGTCATCTTTGAGGATGCTCGGCTTCCTGCCGACGACCTCGTCCGCCGGATAGCGCGACGTAAGGCAGAACGCCGGATTGACATACTGGATCGTGCCCTCAACGTCGGTAATGAGGACCGGCACCGGGCTCTGCTCCACCGCGGCGGAGAGCTGGCGCAGGTTCTCGGTCAGGCGGATGCGCTCCGTGATGTCGCGGGCCGCGGCGTAGAAGCGTTCGCCTGCTGGCGTGATGTTCCACTCGATCCATTTGTATGTTCCGTCCTTGCAGCGGTAGCGGTTGACGAAGCCGACGACCTCCTTCTGCTTTCCCAGCGCCTCCATGGCCACTGTCGTGGCTGCAAGATCTTCGGGATGCACGAATCTGAGGAACGGGGCCTGCATGAGTTCGGCGCGAGAATGGCCGAGCACCTGTTCCCAGGCGGGGTTGAGGCGCATGAAATAGCCATCTGTCGTAGCGATGCACAGCGGGTCGAGCACGATGGA
Source organism: Rhodomicrobiaceae bacterium (assembly GCA_050288485.1). GTDB lineage: Bacteria > Pseudomonadota > Alphaproteobacteria > Rhizobiales > Rhodomicrobiaceae > JARRLC01. The sequence goes on from JBNKDX010000007.1 coordinate 14,313, forward strand.
AAAGAAGCGGTCGAGTTCTTCGGTCGTCTTGCGCAGCGCCTCCTCGACGCGGCGGCGCGCGGTGACATCGCGAGCGATCCCCAGGACGCTGATCACCTTGCCTGCTTCGTCCTTCTCCGGGATATGGCGGACTTCGTAGTCCCGCACGCCCTTCGGCAGCGGCCACGTCACCTCCATGACGTTCGGGCTTCCCTCCCTCGCCGCCTTCAGGATGCCGTCCAGGAGTGTCCTGGCGATCTCCTGGCTTTGCGGGGACGCAATCTCGTGAACTGTCCTGCCGAGAAAATGCTCACCTGGCAGACCAAAGACTTTTTCCACGACCGGGCTGACATAGAGATGCCGACCCTCCGTGTCAAAACGGGACACCATGTCGGGCAAATTCTCCACGAGGGTCCGCAACCGGCGTTCCGCCTCCACGACCGATGTGATGTCCGTGGAAATGGACAGGATGCTGGCGACCTCGCCGCTCTGGTCGCGCTCGGGCACGAAGCGGTTGTGGAAATAATGGCGTGTGCCGTCCGGTTCGGTGAACTCCGCGCGCCCCTCGCAGGGTTCGCCCGTTTCAAGGACCTGCATCACACAGCGTTTGAGATTGTCGCCGTTGCCGGGGGGAAGGGGCGTGCCGTTGGCGGCGGTGAGGCCCTTGAACGAAGACAGCGGCTTGCCCGAAAGGCGCTCCACCGCCGGATTGGCGTAGACGCGGCGGCATTCGCGGTCATAGCGCAGGATGGGGTCCGGCGCGTTTTCGACCAGCGCGCGGAATTCCTCGGCGCGCTGGTGCAGCAACTCCTGGGCGCGCTTGCGTTCGGAGACGTCGATGAACGATTCGATCACGCGGCGGACCGCGCCGCGCCCGTCCAGTTCAGGCAAGGCGTCGGTATGCACCCACACCGGTTCGTGCTCGCCGTGACGCACGATGCCGAGCACACGGTCGCGTTCCGGCCGCCCCGTATCCACGGCGCGGTTGGAGGGCACCTCGTCATGGGGCATGACCGAGCCGTCCTCGCGAACGAAGCGCCAGTCCGGGTGCAGGACCTCGCCGCCGGACAGCTCGTCCGGGCCGATGCCCAAGATCTTGCGGGCGGTCTCGTTGGCGTAGCGATACGTTCCGTCGGCGGCGCGGATGGCGATCGCCACCGGCAGATGGGCGAGAAGCTGGCGCCACTCGCGCTCGCTGTCCTGCAACTCGGCGGTGGCCGTCTCCAGCGTGTCGGCCATGGCGTCGAAAGCCTGGCTGAGGGCGCCGACTTCGTCCTCGCGTTTCATTCCGGAGCGGGCGCTGGTCTCGCCCGCTGCGACACGGCGGGTGACCCTGACCAGCCGGTCCAGATCGCGGGCCAGACCGCCGCCCATGACCGACGCCATAAGCGCCCCGAGGAGGAGCGCCGCGCCAGCGAAATAGTAGCCTTCCCGCTGTATTTCGCGCAGGCTCGCCATGAGACCCGCGCGGCTCAGGCCAACGCGCGCCCAGCCGATCACGGCTCCATCGCCCGACCGGATGGGGGACGCCGCTTCAAGCAGGGACGGCGTGTTTGCGACGACGCGCGCCACGGGCGGCCCTCTTACAAGCGCCCGGCTGATTTCGTCGGCCGGATACTCGCCGGCGCTGCTGGCGTCGTCATGGGCGAGCACGCGGCCGTCCGCTGCGAGCACGATCACATAACGCAGATCGGGGAAACTGCGCACCGAGCCGATGACCTTCGCGAGCCCCGCGGGATCGTTCGCCTGCACCCAGGGAGTGCTGTTCGCAGCGACGGTCCTGGCCAGCGCGAGGCCGCGTTCTTCGTTCCCATGCTCCAGAAACGCCTGCTGCGACGCCACGATCCGGTAGTCGAAGGCCGCCATCACGGCGATCACCAGCACGCAGATGCTCAGGACCAGGCGGCGCCGGAAGGAGCCGGTCCAGATACGGCGGAGACGCGTCGCCACGGCCATCCTATTCGCCCAACTGTCTGACTTCGGGGCCATAGCGCTGCATGTATTCCCGGACCGAAGCGTAGGTCCGCTCCGTGGCCGGTTCGAAGCGCGGCAGCGGGATGGCCGCAAGGAGCCTGCGTCCCTCTTCGCTGTCCTGCAGCGAGAACAGCACGGCGCCCACCTTCCCAACGACATCGGCTGGCACATCGTCGCGCACGACGAGAGCATCGCCAGCGAGCGTGCCGGTCGTCCATTTAACCATCAGTTCGGCGGCCATTTCGGGGTGCTGTTCCCGGAAATTCCGCCACGCGGCGGGGCTGGTGGCTCCGGCGGCGGTCAGACCGCTGGACGTATTGTATTCGTCCGCGGCAAGGGCTGGCACAGAAAACGCGGCAGTTGCCAGAAGCGT
>JBNKDX010000008.1:0-16337 GCA_050288485.1 Rhodomicrobiaceae bacterium
CTACGCAGTTTGTTGAGATCGGCGCGGTCGAGCTTGTTCTCCTGGTGCAGCTGCAGGATCTGCTTCATCAGGTGTTCCGGCATGACCCGCTTGCGGCGCAGCGTCCAGAGCCTCTCCAGCACGATGCCGAGTGCGGCGATGGAACAGGCGATGCGCGACGGCGGCAACCGCGTTTCCTTAACGACGACTTTGACCTGGGGCGTGTCATGACAAGAAGCTTAATAACGATGTCGCTCATTGCGGGGGCGTTGCTGGCGCTGGGGGAGGGGGCGGCGCATGCGGGGGCATGGGTCCAGGAGAAAGGCAAGGGGCAAGCGATCGCCAACATGCTCTACACGAAGAGCACGCACGAGTTCGACGCCAAGGGCCATCCGGTGCCCAGGCCGGACTACAACAAGATGGAAGCCGGGATACTCGTGGAATACGGCATCACCGAGTGGCTGACGGGCATGATCCAGCCGGGCGCGCGCGTGGCCTCCGTCGGCGATCCCGTCAGCGAGTCGACGGCGGGGCCCGGTTATCAGGAAATCGGCGCCCGCGCGCGGCTGTGGTCGGACAAGAACTCGGTTTTCTCCGTGCAGGCCGTGGGGCGCATGCCGGGCGAACACGATTCGCACAACGCGGCGGAGGTGGGCAACACCGATCCCGAACTGGATCTGCGCGGGCTGGCGGGGCGCGGCTTCGATATCGGAACGTGGAAGGCGTTCGTCGATGGCCAACTCGCTTATCGCATCCGCTTCGAGGAGCCGCCGAACGAGGTCCGAGTCGACCTCACATTCGGTTTCCGGCCTGACCCCGCGCTTTTGTTCATGATCCAGTCGTTCAACACCATCGCCGACGGCTCGGCTCAGGAGCCGTTCTACAACCAGCGCGAGCACAAGATCCAGCTCAGCGCGGTGTGGGATTTCCATCCGCAATGGTCGGTGCAGTTCGGCGGCATCGCGACGGTCGCCGGCGCCCATGCGCTGTGCGAGCGCGGGATCGTGGCGGGCCTGTGGCGCCGGTGGTGAGCCGGTTCGGAGACAAGCGGGCTGCGTGAATATCACGCGCCCCTGGAGCGGACAGCGGCTTCGGGGACCAGCGGCACGAAGCGCACCGGAATCAGCTTGTGACTGGTGATGCCGTGATGCGTCTTGTCGAACTGCGCCAGCCGCTGCTGGTCGGGCCGCTTGCCGACGGGCGCGATCATCCGCCCGCCCTCGCGCAGTTGCTCCAGCAGTTCCAGCGGCGTTTCGGCCGCCGCCGCAGTGACGATGATGCGGTCGAAAGTCCTCGGTTCGGGCCAGCCATGCGAGCCGTCGCCTAGCGCCAGCGTCACATTCCCGATGCCGAGCCGGGCGAGCCGCGCCTGTGCGTCCCGGTAGAGCGCTTCGTGCCGTTCGATGCTATAGACATGACGGCACAGCGCCGCCAGGATCGCCGTCTGCCAGCCCGAGCCGGTGCCGATTTCCAGCACGTCGTGCGTGGGGAGCGGCGCGAGCTTCTCCGTCATGTAGGCGACGACGAAGGGCTGCGAAATGGTCTGGCCGCAGGTGAGCGGCAGCGCCTGGTCGAGATAGGCGCTGGAGGTGAAGGAGGGCGGCACGAACAGATCGCGGGGCACGGCCTCGATCGCCTTGAGGACGCGGGCGTCGCGGATGCCGCGCTTCTTCAACTGCGTAATCAGTTCAGAGCACTCGTTCGCGTCGATCAACGCATGTTTCGCGGAATGGCTCCGCGCTCCCGGTGCTGCCACTTATGGTCTCGGGCGAGGATACCCTTTTTCGGACTAACGCGCTGCAAAGGATGGCGTCACAACTTTCCCGCCCCCGGCAGTTCCTCTCATTCACTCCCGCAGCGACGCCGCAAGTTCCCGGCAGGTCTCGATGTGCGTCAGGTTGAGGTAGAGCGGCGTCACCGAGATGCAGCCCTCCCCGATCGCCCACATATCCGTTCCCTTCTCCAGTTCCGAGGTATGGGGGATGAAACCGAACCAGTAATAGGGCCGCCCGCGCGCGTCGAGCCGGTCCACGACACGCATGAAATACGGGTCGCGCTTGCCCTGCACGGTCACCTCGGTGCCTTTCACCGCATCGGGCGCGCGGTCGGGGAAATTGACGTTCAGGAGGACGTTCTCCGGCCACCCGCGCGCCAGGAGCTTGCGGACCAGCGCAGCCCCATGCCGCATCGGCGTTTCCCAATGCGCGTGGCCGGGGCGCTCGTAGTTCACGGCGAGGCTCATGGCGATGGACGGGACGCCGAGCAGCGTCCCCTCGATGGCCCCGGCGATGGTGCCGGAATAGGTCACGTCGTCGGCGATGTTGGAGCCGACATTCACGCCCGACAGCACGAGGTCCGGCTTCTGAGCAGCCAGAATGTGCTGCACGCCCATGATCACGCAGTCCGTGGGCGTGCCTTTGACCGCGAACACGCGTTCGCTCAGGGTCCGCAGGCGCAAGGGTTCATCCAGCGTGAGCGAATGGGCTGCGCCGCTCTGGTCGGTCTCCGGGGCGACGACCCAGACGTCGTCGCTCAACTCGGAAGCGATCTGCTGCAGGACGTTCAGCCCGGCGGCCTCGATGCCGTCGTCGTTGGTAATGAGTATGCGCATTCATGCTCCTCTGTACTTTGCCCATGAGCCGCACCGCCATGCCGCGCGCTCTCGAATAAACCCGTCTTTCACATTCAGCGTGGTTTTATCGGATATTCAGCCAGTCTCGCCCCGGCCTATGATCGCCGCCAATGCGCAGGCCCGGCGCGGCCGGTATTTGGCGGGGTAATTAAGAATGGTTTACGCATTTGTTCATTTTTGCATTCTGGCTGGCCTTTTGCTCGCATTTTCACCGGATATCGTTTCCGCCGAGGGGGCGACGGCCGTCGGCACCACCGGCAATGTCTGCAGAGACGGCATCGCTTTCGGACACGCAACCGGTTACCCGACGAAAGAAGCGGCGGCGGTGGCCGCATTGCAAGCCTGCCGCAAGTATGAGCGCGCCCCGAAAGCCGCCGCGAACTGCCGCCTCGTGGCGACGTTCTCGGGCGAGTGCTCGGCCCTGGCCAACGATCCGGAGCCCGGCACCCCCGGCACAGGCTGGGCGATAGCGGCCCAGAAGAAGACGGCGCAGGAGCGCGCGCTCGGCGCCTGTCAGGCGATGGCGGGCGCCGGCCGCGCGCGACACTGTGCGGTGGAGGGGACGAAATGCGACACCCGAAAGACGGCGCACTGAAGGTTTCTTCCTCCCGCCCCCGCCCGCGGCAATTCGCCTGCCAGGCTTCCCCAGTCTCATTCTCCCGGCGTAACCCGGCCATCGGCCCCGATCTGCCAGAACGGATTGAAGGCCACTTCCCATGCATGGCCGTCCGGGTCGCGGAAGTAGCCGGAATATCCGCCCCAGAACACCTTTTCGGGCGCCTTGAGGATGGCGGCGCCCGCGCCGCTCAGCTTTGCGAAAATCTCGTCCACCTCCGCCTCGGAGCGCGTGTTGTAGGCGAGCGTGAAGCCGCGATAGGGCGGCAGCTCCGCGCTCGCAGTCCTCATATCCTCGGCGGCCGCATCATGCGGATAAAGCGCAAACATGAGGCCGCCCAGGTCGAAGAACACGATATTGGGATTGCTGTCGATGGCTTTCCAGCCGAGGATGCCGGTATAAAACGCCTTGGCGCGGCTGAGATCGGCCACACCGAGCGTGATCAGACTCAGACGCTGTTCGAGAATGCTCATGATGCGTCTCCGTTTTGCGCCGCCGCGCCGATCTCAATCGCCTGCGATGCCGCCGCCGGTCCGCATGCTGCGTCTAAAGGCCGCCTTAACTGTGGCGGGTTAGGGTGTCTGCTCACACATGAGGAGAAGCGCCGTGCCGCGTCTCAGGATACTGGACTGGATCGTATCGTATTTCGCCGATTTCCCGGTGGCCGTCGCCACGCTCTGCCTTTTCAGGGGATAGCGCCGTCCCGCCCTTGCCGGACGGCCGTTCCGCGGCAGCCGTATTCAGGCATCGAACGTCACCTGCGCCTCGCCGATCCCTTCGACCGCCGCCACCACCGCGCCCGGTTCTGGTACCTTGACCAGCCCGCACAGGCTGCCTGTCGTGACGATCTGCCCGGCCTTCAGGCCGCCGAGCCGGTCGCACTGCGCGTTGGCGTGGTCTTCGAGCGGCTTGAGCGGATCGCCGTTGGGATGGCCGCCCGCCGCATCGTGCACCGCCTTGCCGCCGATGGTGAGCGTCGCGCGCAGGCGCGTCAGGTCGAGATGGCGCCATTCGGCCAGTTCGGCTCCCGCGACATAGCCCGCATTCAAGAAATTGTCGGCGATGCGCACCGGGAACGGAGCGCTATCGTGATCGACGATGCGGCTTCCCACGATCTCGATGCCCGTCAGCACGGCGGCGATGGCGTCCATGATCTCGGCGCGGCTGTAGGGCTGGCCGGGCCGGGGCGGCAGATCGCGCCCGAGCCTGACCGCGATTTCCGGCTCCACGCCCCAGACGCCGCCGTGGCGCATGGGCAGATGCGCGCCGGTCTTCTCCATGTAAGCGCTGAACAGCGGCGCGGCGAAAGGCGTCCCCTCCGGTGAGAAGCCTACTTTCCAGCCCCCGACCTCTGCGCCGAGCGCCTCGGCGACCGCGGCCTGCACCTGCATGGCCTCGGTCATCGTTGACGGGAGCGCGCCCGCTGCCTCGACTGCGGGGAAAGGCGCGACATGGGCGGCGGCCAGCGCGGTTGCGAAGGTGGCGAACGGGGAGTCGCCGGATGCTGCGTTCATGGTGCCTTTCCTCAGCGGCTGATGTTGAGCGTCCTGTGTATAGGGTGCTTCCCAGCTCCCGGCCATTGGAAATGAGTCATCCGCCTCCGCCATCTGTGATGGTCCAGGGCACCGTGATCTGCGTTCCACCCGCCTCGAAAGTCCGCGTCTCGACATGGAAGACACGCCGCATGAGGTCCGCCGTCAGCGCCTCGGCGGGGGGGCCGTAGGCCGCAAGTGCGCCGCCGTCGAGCACGGCCACGCGGTCGGCGAAACGCGCGGCGAGCGTCAGGTCGTGGCCTACGGCGATGACCAGATCGCCCGCCTTCGCCTTTTCCGCCAGGATCGACATGACGCCGAGCTGATGCGCGGGGTCGAGCGCGGCCACCGGTTCGTCGGCCAGAAGGACAGGCGCTCCGACCGCGAGCGCCCGCGCCAGCATCACCCGCGCCCGCTCGCCGCCCGATAGTTCGGTGACCGGGCGGTCCGCGAAGGCGTTCGCTTCCACCGCCGCAAGCGCGGCGTCGATGGCGGCGTTGTCCGCTTCGCTGAGCCGCGCGAGGCTGGAGGCGAAGGGCACCCGCCCGATAGCCACCACGTCGCGCGCCGGGATGGGCCAGTGCGCGACGTGCCCTTGCGGCAGATAGGCCAGGAGTTGCGCCCGGCGGTGCTGGGCCATGGCGGCGAGGTTTACGCCCTCCCACTGAATGCTGCCGGAAAAGGGAATAAGGCTCGCGATCGCCCTGAGCAGCGTGGTTTTCCCCGCCCCGTTCGGTCCGGCGATCATGACCAGTTCGCCGCGCCTCGCCTCGAAACTCACGTCCCAGAGCACCGCGCGTCCGCCAATCGCGACCGACAGATTTTCGACACTGAGCATCACCCGTCAGCCTCCCTGCACCTGCAGGAGATCGCGCCCGCGCTGCTTCAGCACCAACCAGATGAAGAACGGCACGCCGATGAGGGAGGTGAGCACGCCGATGCGGATTTCGCTCGTCGCCGGGATGAGGCGCGAGGCGCAATCGGCCGCCAGCACCAGCGCCGCACCCGCGAGCATGGCGGGTATGTGCACGCGCGCCGGATCGTGACCGACGAGCGGGCGCACCAGATGCGGCGTGATCAGGCCGACGAAGCCGATGACGCCGGTCACGGCCACCGCGCCGCCTACGCCGAAGGCCACGCCGCAGACGGAGACGAGGCGGAGCCGCGCCAGATCGATACCCGACGTGCGCGCAACCTCCTCGCCGAGTGTCAATGCCCGCAATTGCCCGCGCACGCCGAGGAGGAGCGCCCAGGACAGCGCCAGGAACGGTGCCGCCATGGCGACGTGGCGGAAGCTGCGGTCTTCGAGCGAGCCGAGCAGCCAGAAGGCGATTTCGAGCGCGGCGTAAGGGTTGGGGGCGAGGTTGAGCGCCAGCGATACCGCGGACCCGGCGAGGCTGGACAGGGCCATGCCCGCCAGCAGCAGCGTCAGCATGCTTGCTTCGCGCCCCGCAAGCGCCAGGAGCGCCCATACCGAGGCGAGCGCCGTAAGCATCGCCGCGACGGGCAGGCTGTAGGATAGCGCGTCCGCCAGACCGGTGCTGATGGCCAGGACGGCGCCGAACGCCGCGGCTCCCGGCGCGCCGAACACCGAGGGCGCGGCCAGCGGATTGCGCACGAGGCCCTGCAGCCCCGCCCCGCCCAGCGCCAGCGTCGCGCCGACCAGTGCGGCAAGGATGGCGCGCGGCAGCCGCAGCTCCTGCACGATGAGGATATCGACCGGATCGCCCCGCCCGATGAGCGCAAAGGCGACGGTTTCGGGCGAAAGCCGCACGGGACCCAACGCCAGCGAAGTGACAAACAGCAGGGCGGCGAGCGCGGCGAGGACCGGGACGAGGGGGATGCGCGTCGGTTTCATGCGGCTCTGATAGAGCATGGCAGACGGCGTGGAAACCGCAATCCGGGTTGCGGGCCGTGATCCCGCGCGGCTGAGCGGCGGCTTCTTTCATTTGAATCCCCCGTTGAGAGGCGCTACGACTATGCGCCTGGAGTATGGGAGGACGATCGGGCCATGGGCGAGCCTTGCGCGATGGAAGCGGCCGAACCGGCCGGGGAAAACAGCCTGGGCGACGGCGCGGCGGCCGATGCGGCGCGCCGCACGATAGACGTGGAAATCGCCGGTCTCGCCGCCCTGAAATCGGCCATCGGCGACGGCCTGGGGACGCCGCTTGCCCGCGCGGTGGACATGATTTACGCCGCGAAAGGCCGTGTGATCGTCACCGGCCTCGGCAAGAGCGGGCATGTCGGCCAGAAAATCGCGGCGACCATGGCCTCCACCGGCACGCCTGCGTTCTTCGTGCATCCGAGCGAGGCCAGTCACGGCGATCTCGGCATGATCACCCGCGACGACGTCATCCTGGCGCTGTCCTGGTCGGGCGAGACGGTCGAATTGCGCAACATCATCACCTATTCGCGCCGCTTCGGCGTGCCGCTGATCTCGCTGACCTCGCGGGAGGCGAGCGCGCTCGGCGCCGCCTCGGATGTCGTGCTGACGCTGCCCGCCGCGCAGGAAGCCTGCCCGCACGGCCTCGCGCCGACGACCTCCACCACCATGCAACTCGTCATGGGCGACTGTCTGGCGCTGGCGCTTCTGGAGCGGCGGGGCTTCAGCGCCGCGGATTTCAAGGTGTTCCACCCCGGCGGCCAGCTCGGCGCCTCGCTGAAATATGCGAGCGAAGTCATGCACAAGGGCGACAGGCTGCCGCTCGCTCCGGCAACGGCGACGATGAGCGAAGCGCTGGTCACCATGACGGAGAAAAGCTTCGGCTGTCTGGGCGTGGTGGACGGCGAGGGGCGGCTGATCGGCATCGTCACCGACGGCGACCTGCGCCGCAACATGGGACCGCGTCTGCTGGATACGAAGGTTGCGGACATCATGACGCGCACGCCAAAGACGATCGGACCACAGACGCTGGTGAGCGCGGCGCTCGCCATGGTCAATCAATCCGCGATCACTGCGCTCTTCGTGGTGGAAAACGGCAGGCCTACCGGTATCATCCACGTCCACGATCTGTTGCGCAGCGGGGTGGCGTGACGGCAGGCGATGCCGCCGACCCCCGCGCTTTTGCCGAGGGGAGGGGCATGACGGCATCCACGACACGAGAGGGCGGGCCCGCGAGCCTACCGAAAGCCGACTACACGCCCGGCGCGCGAGGGCCGCTTTCGGGCCTCAGGGTCATCGACCTGTCGCGCCTGGTGGCAGGCAATCTGCTGACGCAGCATCTCGCCGATTTCGGCGCCGATGTCGTCAAGGTCGAGCCGCGTCAGGGCGACACGCTGCGCGGCTGGCGCGTGGACGGCGTTGAGACTGCCTGGAAGCTCTATTCGCGCAATAAGCGCAGCCTGTGCCTCGATTTCCGGCATCCGGACGCCATGCCGCTCGTCAGGCGCCTCGTTCCCGGCGCGGCAATGTTTATCGAGAGCTTCCGCCCCGGCACGCTGGAGGGCATGGGGCTGGCGCCCGAAACGCTTCTGGAAATCGAGCCGCGGCTGATCATCGTCCGCATATCGGGCTGGGGGCAGGACGGCCCCTACAGCCCGCGTCCGGCCTTCGGGACGCTGGTCGAGGGCTTCTCCGGCTTCGCCGAGATGAACGGTTTCGCCGACCGCGAGCCGGTCCTGCCGCCGATGTATCTCGCCGACGTGGTGGCGGGGCTGACCGGCGCCTACGCGGCGATGGCGGCATTGCGCGAGGTCGAAGTCAATGGCGGCCGGGGGCAGGTGATCGACCTGCCGCTCCTGGACCCGCTCGTCAACGCGCTCGGCCCGCAGGCCGCCAATTACCGCGTGACCGGCAAGGTCTATCCGCGCACCGGCAGCCGCAGCGCCATCGCGGTTCCGCGTAACGTCTACCGGACGAAAGAGGGTGGCTGGGTCGCGCTGTCGGCATCGACGCAGGCCATGGCCGAGCGCGTCATGCGGGCGATCGGACGGCCGGATATGATCGACGATCCGCGTTTTAAGGACAATCAGGCGCGTGTGGCCAATGTCGAGGAGATCGACGCCATCATCGGCGCCTTCGTGGCCACGAAGACGATGGAGGAGAACCTGGCGTTCTTCGAGGCCGCCGAGGTGACCATCGGGCCGGTGAACGATGTCGCTCGCCTGATGAAGGACGAACATGTGCGCGCCCGCGGGCTTTTGGCCGACTACCCCGATGAGGACATGGGCGCGTTCCCGATGCAAGCGGTCCCCTGTCGCCCTTCTGCAACGCCCGGCTCGATTCGTACACCGGCTCCCCGTCTCGGAGAGCACAGCAGGCAGGTTTTGTCGGAAGCCGGTCTGAGCGCGGATGAGATCGAAGCCGCGCTGGCGTCAGAGGCGGTTGGCGTTGCCGAATAATGCTCCGGTTTTACCGTCTGGCTGAAGCGAGGGGGGCAACGAAGGGCGGAGCGGTTCCTCGGCCGGAAGGCGGGACGGGGTATTCCCGGCGTGTCTGCAAAAACAGATGTTCCTGTGGCCGGGTGTTGCATTCATAAATCCACCTTATTCTGATGGGGCACTGCCGCTGTGGGGGAAGCCGTCCGGCGAGCGGATGGCGGTGCGGCGGGCGTCGTCCGGCACCTAAATAATGATACCGCGATTGTCATGTCTGCGTTTCATGATGCAGGTAAGGGGGCAGGTGTCTGCATGCGGTGTCGCCAGGCGGCCGTTCTATTGGTTAAGGCATCTAGACGGGTAGGTAGTGTCATGCGTGTGTTTCGGTACGTGACAATGGTTCTGGCGGCTGCTGCGGCATTGGCGCTGCCAGCGCAGGCGAAGCCGGTGGAGTTGATTTTCGCCCATGTCGGAGCGCCCGGTTCGCTTCTCGACGTGTCGGTGAACGAATTCGTGAAGCGGGTGAACGCGAAGCTGCCGCCGACGCACCAGGTCGTCGCGGCTGGCAGCAGCAAACATGGCGGCGACACCGTCGTTCTGGAGAAAATCAAGAAGGGGGAAATAGCCTTCGGCCTGCCGTCGAGCGTGATGTCCTCGCTGAGCGAGAAGTTCGGCATTTTCGAGCTGCCTTTCCTCATCCGCAACCGCGAGCAGGTGCGCAAGATCAGCGACGCCCTTCTTGAAGAGCATCTGCAGCCCGAGGTGAAGCCGATGGGCTTGCGGATCATCGCCATGTGGGAGAACGGCTTCCGGCAGATCACCAACAATGCCCGTCCCATCAACAAGCCGGAGGACATGAGCGGCCTGAAGATCCGGACTCCGAAAGGCAAATGGCGGATGAAGGCTTTCCGCGCGCTCGGCGCGGAGCCTGTTCCGATCGCCCCGAAGGAGATTTACGGCAGCCTGAAGTCTGGCAAGGTCGATGGCCAGGAAAATCCGCTCGCGCAGATCAACGGGTTCAAGTGGTACGAGGTGCAGCGCTATCTGACGCTGTCGGATCACGTCTACACACCGGCCTATGTCGTGGTCAACGACAAGAAGTTTGCGGAACTGCCGCCCGAAGTGCAGAAGACGATTATCGATGTGGCGAAGGATATCCGGACCTGGACCTTCCACACGGCGGTCAGGATGGAGAGCGAACTGGTCGATAAGCTCGGCGAAACGATGAAGGTGAACCAGCTCGACGTGAAGGCTTTCAGGGTCGTCAGCCGGCCTCTCTACGGCGAGTTCGTGCGGACGGTGCCGGGCGGGGCGAAGCTCATCACCACCGTGGCTGAGTTAGCCGAGATCGCGACTTCGGAATTGGGCGCGGGGGAAGGGCTGGAGACCTCTCCGCGCTGAAGAACTGGCCGTATTCGACAGGAACAGCTTGCGGGAGCGGGCGCCGGATGGACCGGCGTCCGCTTTTTGTTTCTGGCGATGCGGATGGCTTACGCCCGGCGCGAAGCCGATTCTTTGTGCATAAGGTTGCGCTACGGCAGTGGTGCAACTGGACGGCGAGCGGCGCGCCCACTATCCAGGCTCAAGGGCCAATTCGCTGCGACTCGTGGGCTTCCCTTTGAGTGGCGAAGTGGTTTTTGCGCTTGCGTTTTTGCACTGCAGCAATTATAGTGCAATGCACAACAGTCCTGGTCCTGTGTTTAGCGTTGCAAGGTAACCGGGCGGACCGCTGTGAGGCCGCCGGGCGAAGTTTCCCAATCTGTCGAAGAGGCTAATCATGCAATACACCCCCGATTTCGAGATTCCGAATTCCGTCCGCGACATCGCCGGCAAATCGCTGGAGCAGGCTCGCGACGCCTATGGCCGGCTGGTCGAAAGCGCTCGCCAGGCCCAGGAGATGGTCAATAAATCGACCGAAGTGTTCGCCACGGGCGCGAAGGAAGTGAACGACAAGCTGTTCTCTTTCGCTGAGAACAATGCCAAGGCCAGCTTCGACGCCGCCACGCGTCTTGCCAAGGCTCGCGACGTCAAGGAGATGATGGAAATTCAGACGTCTTTTGCCCGCGGGCAGATCGAAGCCTACACGGCGCAGGCGCAGGAGCTTTCCCGGATTCTTGCTGCGGCCGCGGCCAAGGCGCAGCCGGCCCAGACTGCCTGAGAGCGGTCCGGCGCGAGTGTAACGCATTTGCCAGGCCAGCACCGGGCTGGTCTGGCAAAATCGGGTTGCGGGGCGAACAAAAGAGGGGAGATGTGGGGGATGACCGATTCCGCGAAGACAGTAGCAGTCAATCCGCTGGCGTCCAGTTCGGCGCATGTGGCCGGTACAAGGGCGCTCGGCGTCATTATTGAACCCGAGCAGGTGATGGCGGTGAGCGAGGCGGCGGGGGGTGCCGTTGCGGCTTCGGGGGGCGAAAGCGCTCCCGGGCCTGTTGGCGCTGCTGCTGAAGCGAAGGCGGAGCCCCACATGGCACAGGCAGATCCTATCCGGCAGGCCGATCCCATGGCCGATATCGAGCGTCACGCATCGGACATGGCCGAGGGCCTGCGCGTTGCGGTGCAAGATGGCGTCGCTCACTCGGAGGCGGCGTATGAGGGCACGCTGCATGTGTTCGAGGAAGCGTCACACAGGATGAAAGCAGCGCTCGACGAGGCCGGAACGGGGGCCACGGTGCTGGCGTTCAAGCTGGTCGAGTTCGTGCAGGCCAACGCCGACAGCACGCTCGACCTCGCACGGGACTATGCGGCGGTGCGTACCCTTCCCGACGCAATCAACGTGCATGCAGCTTATCTCCGGCGCCAGTTCGATCTGCTGGCGGCGCAAGCCGAAGAATTCCGGCGTATCGGCGCGGAGTTGACGTCGAAGGCCGCTGCGCCGTTCGAAACCCAAGGCAAACGCACGGCGGAGGCGCCGAGGGCTAGCTAACGGGCAAAATGGGGAATATGCAGCGCCGCTGCGTCGTCACGACATTCCAGCTTGTGGCGCGGCTTCCCCGCTGTGGCGTCGCGCTTGGCGGAAACGCCCGCGATCAGCCGCCATTCCCATTCGCCCTGAACTGCTCGCGGAAGGGGCTGGCGGGATAGATGCCCAATATGCGGAATTCCGACGAAAAGAACCGGCACTCGTCCAGCGCCAGCGACACTAAGCGGTCGTTGGGGTGTCCCTCGATGTCGGCATAGAACATCGTGGCCGAGAAGCTGCCCTCGATCATATACGACTCGAGTTTGGTCATATTCACGCCATTGGTGGCGAAGCCGCCCAGCGCCTTGTAGAGCGCGGCAGGAACGTTGCGCACCCGGAAAATGAACGTCGTGATCACCGGCCCGTTGCCGGACGGCGCGTCGTCGCGATTTGCCGACAGGATGATGAAACGCGTCGTATTGTGCTCCGCATCCTCGATGTCGCTGCGCAGGATGTCCAGCCCGTAGATTTCCGCCGCCAGCTTCGACGCGATGACGGCCTGGCTGCGGTCGCCGCTCTCCCGCAGAAGCCGTGCAGCGCCCGCGGTGTCGGCCTCCGTGATCGCGCGCAGGCCCAGTTCGCGAATGACGCGGCGGCACTGGCCGAGCGCGTGGGTGTGGCTGTGCACCGTCTTCAGCTCTTCGAGCTTCGCGCCCGGCAGAACCAGAAGCTGGTGATTGATGCGCTCGAAATGCTCGCCAACGATGAAGAGCCCCGAGTCCGGCAGCAGATGGTGCACGTCGGCCACGCGCCCGGCCACCGAATTTTCGATCGGAATCATGGCGTAGCGCGCCTCGCCCTGGTGGACAGCGGCGAGCGTGTCCTCGAAGGTCGGGCACGGCTGGGGTTTGAGCTGTGGAAAGGCGTTGCGGCAGGCCAGATGCGAATTGGCGCCCGGCTCGCCCTGGAAGACGATGGCCGTTGCGGCCGCGGCGGTAGCCACGGTTTTGGCTTTTCTTCTGGTTCTGTGCGCGGCGGAGGACATGCGGTCTCGTAAGAAATCAGGAAGCGATGAGGCGGGGCTGACGGCCTTGCCCAGCGAGGAAAGCGCGCACGCGCTCCAGATCGGCGGGCGTATCGACGCTCATCGGCACGCTCTCGACCTCGCGGACGTCGATGCGCATTCCGGCTTCCAGCGCGCGAAGCTGCTCCAGCTTCTCCCGTTTTTCGAGCGCCGACGGCGGCAGAGCGACGAAACGCGCCAGCGCGGCCCGGCGATAGGCGTATATACCGATGTGGTGATAGAATGGCCCGGCGCCATAGGGGGCGGCGGCGCGTGTGAAATAGAGGGCGCGCATCGTGCCCGGCTGGCCGGTGGGCGTGCCGATGACCTTCACCACGCTCGGTTCCAGGCAGTCGGATGGATCGCGGATCGCGGTCGCCAGCGTGGCGATGTCCACGCCCGGGGCCTTCAACGGCGCGACGCATTCGCGGATGAGCGCGGGATTGAGAACCGGCTGATCGCCCTGGACGTTGACGACGATCTCGGCCTCGCGCGCCGGGTCGAGCTTCTCCACCGCCTCGAAAATGCGGTCTGAGCCGCTCTGATGATCGGCCCGGGTCATCACCGCGCGGCCGCCCGCGGCTTCGACGGCGGCGGCGATTTCCGCCGTATCGGTGGCGACCACCACGTCGCCCGCCTCCGCCTCGACGGCGCGGCGCCAGACATGCACGATCATCGCCTCACCGGCAATGTCGGCCAGCGGCTTCCTCGGCAGACGGGTGGCGCCGAGGCGCGAGGGGATCACGATCAGGGTGTCCGCCATCGGCCATTCCTCTCCTGTTCAGCTTCCGCCGGTTCAAATGCCTGTGCAAACACCGGCAAGCGGGGAATTCCCTGCTGGGCGCTTATCTGCGCCATGATGTATCGGATTGGCAAGGACGAATTTATCATCCGGCAAGGCTCGCTTGATAAACCCGTTAAAGCGACGGTTGCGGGAGGGCAATGCGGCTCATGAACAAGATGAAACTCGGCATGTTCGCGGGCGCTGTGCTGGCGGCGCTGGTCACCATCTTTTGCATCAACGCGTTCGTGGATTGGCTTTATCCTCTCAAGCAGGAGCAGGAGGCGATCAGCGAGCCCGCCCCGACAGCCGAACCGCTTACGCCTGCGGAAATCGCTCCCGCCGGATCCAAGGAAGACAGCGCGGCGAAGGAGACCGCCGGCGATGGCACCGGAGCCGGGGAAACAGCTCCTCCGGCCGAGCAGGCCGAGCAGACGCTGGCCGAACTCCTGGCCGCCGCAAATGCCGAGGATGGCGCAAAAGAGGCGAGGCAATGCGCCGTCTGCCACACCTTCGAGAAGGGCGGCGCCGCCAAGGTCGGACCCAATCTCTACGGCGTCCTCGGGCGTCCCGTTGGCAAGACGCCCGGCTTCGCCTATTCCGCCGCGCTGGCGGGACATGGCGGCTCCTGGGACTACGCGCTTCTGGACTGCTACCTCAATAATCCGAAGACGTGCCTCCCGGGCAACAAAATGACATTCGCGGGCGTGAAAGCGGGGAAGAAACGCGCCAGCGTCATCCTGTTCCTGCGGTCGTTGAGCGACAGCCCCGAACCCTTGCCATCACCCTGACAGCAGTCCCCGCATTATTGATCCGGCGCGGTGAAGTCTCTATCAGGCGGCATATTTTACCCTTGGGGCGCGGAAGTACGCCTGGACGCGCTCGGGGGAGCGGTCGATCAAGGTCATGTGATTTTGTGCGGCGTTTTTCAGTTTCGCCTTGGCGCGCGCCGGAACTTTGGTGCTGATGGCGTGTTTCATATCGGCGTTGAGCCGCTCATCCGGATCGAGTTCGGGCGCATAGCTGGGCAGATAGAACATCTCGATGCGGTCTTCGCGTTCCTCCAGCCAGGCTTTCACCAGCTTGGAATGGTGGGCGCGCAAATTATCGAGGATGAGAAAGATCTTCCTTGGCGCATCCTTGACCAGCGCCTTCCAGAAATTCGATGAGCTTTTCTGCATCGAAATTTCCGTCGATGATCATCCAGCGGACTTTACCCTGGTTCGTCTCCGTGGAGATCATCGAGAGTTTTTGGCGTGCGCCCGGCGCAGCGGTCGCCGGCGTCTGGCCTTTGGGCGCATAGCTGCGTCCACGGACATCGGTGTCGGTCAGCGCCGTTTCGTCACCCCATTGGACTTCGCCGTCTTCCGCTTTGGCTCGTTCGACAATCGCGGGATACTCTTCATCGAGCCATTTCCGGACGGCTTGAGCGAACGTTCACTCGTTGAGCGGCAAGCGCTCACTCAGGCGCCGCTCGTAAGCGCGGGCGATCGGCTTCTGCGGCGTAAAACCCCAGCGTTTCAAGTAGTCGCCAACGGCGCGCACGCAATCAAGATATTATCGTGCCGACTCCGTAGCCGCGCCGTCAGAAGTCGAACGCTCCCTGCGCCGGATGCGCGATCTTGCGGGACACGTGAAGATGAACGATCTCCTGACCCGTCGCCTCGCGCATTTTCGCCGTCACCATCGAGCGGTGGCAGTGCGCGGGCGCTTTCTCCATGCAGAGCAGGCACACCGGCTCGGCCGCTGCCAGCGTGAGCGCCTGGGAAAGTCCGCGCTGGCCGTCCTTCCCCGCCAGATGGGCGGTGAAGATCTCGCGAAACGCCGCAGCATGGCCCGCACGAGCCGCCTCCCGCCCGGCCGGCGGATTACCGAGTTCGCGAATATGGGTGTAAGCGATGCCGTACTGCTGGAGCGCGGCGGCGAGCGGCTCCGAGGAGAATTCCTGACGGCGCGAATAGGGGACTTCGCGAATATCCAGCACCCGCGTGACACCGGCCTGCTTGAGCGTGGCGATCAGATCTTCGACCGCAGCGCTCTGATAGCCGATGGTGTAGATGTCCGGCAAAGCCATGGCTCACGCCTTTCCGCCAATGCGTATGAGGCTAGCCAGCCGCCGTGCTGTTGTAAAGCCGCTGTAAACAGGCTTGCGCCGAAACCAACCGCCGGGATGCGCGCGCGATCTCCCGCGCGGCGCCGGTCCACATTTGCTGCCCCCATATCCGCCAAATTGTGGTGTAATGGGGCGACTGTGGCCGGACATTTCGCCCTGCGACCTTGGGTCAGCCTGCATTTTTTGATTCGTGACGTGAAAACGGTAGAGTTAAGCCTTTATCCGCAGGGGGCGGCCAAGCGGATTGAGCGGAAAGGGACGCGCCGATGCGCAAAATGCGGTATTTGCTGCTGTTGCTTCTGGTGGCGCGGCCATGATTCCATTCTCGGGGTTGCTCGGCCAATTGTTTGCCATCGCGCTGGCGCTGGCGCTCGCGCCGCTGCTGACCGGCTGGGTCAACCAGTG
>JBNKDX010000009.1:0-15850 GCA_050288485.1 Rhodomicrobiaceae bacterium
TCAGCTTGCCGCGCCGTTCGCGGTTGGCCTCCTCCAGCAGGGCTTCGGGTGCAGGGCGGTCGTCGTTCTGTGCCATGGCTCCTATGGTGACCCAGCGTCCGTCCGCGGTAAAGCGTCAAGCGCCAAGTTTAACCGTAACACGTTAACCCTCTGTTCTCCGAGAAGGGAGAGTGTCCGGTTTTCTATATGGGAAGCGATGTGCTTCCAAACATCCCCCTCGGCCATATTGCGGGCCTTGGCGACACGCTTGGCCTGGGCGTAGGCGGCGTCGGGCGAAATATGGGGGTCGAGGCCGCTGCCGGAGGCCGTCACCAGTTCGATGGGAACCTGGCGCTCCTCGCCAAGCTCGGCGCGCAGGGCCCTGGTGCGCTCGGCGATGCCGGAAACGAACTTGCTGCTCGACGGCGCGGCGTTCGAGGCGCCCGAACCGCCGGCGTCGTAGTCTACCGCGGACGGCCGGGGATGGAAATATTCGGGTTTCGTGAAATTCTGGGCGATCAGCTCCGAGCCGATGACCTTGCCGTCCTTGACGACGAGGCTGCCATTCGCGGCCGCCGGGAAGACGGCCTGCGCAATGCCGGTCACGGCGAGGGGGTAGGCAATGCCTCCCACGGCGGTGGTCAGCAAAACCGCAACGAGAGCGGGGCGCAACTCCTGCAGCATGGGGCCTCCTATATCAATCCGGCGGTCGTGATGAGAATGTCGATAACCTTGATGCCCAGAAACGGCAGCACTATACCGCCGACGCCGTAAACCAGCAGATTGCGTCCCAGCAGCGCTTCCGCGCTTGCCGGTCTGTATTTGACGCCCCTGAGGGCGAGCGGGATCAGGGCGACGATGATCAGGGCGTTGAACATGACCGCCGACAGAACGGCGCTCGCCGGGGTGTGAAGCCCCATCACGTTGAGCGCCGCGAGGCTCGGATAGATGGACGCGAACACCGCGGGCATGATGGCGAAATATTTGGCGACATCGGTCGCGATCGAGAAGGTGGTGAGCGCTCCCCGGCTCATGAGAAGCTGCTTGCCGACGCGCACGACTTCGAGCAGCTTGGTCGGATCGCTGTCGAGATCGACGAGGTTGGCGGCCTCCTTGGCGGCCTGCGTGCCGTCGTTCATGGCGACGCCGACGTCCGCCTGGGCCAGCGCGGGCGCGTCGTTCGAGCCGTCGCCGCACATGGCCACCAGCCGCCCCTCGGCCTGCGCCTTGCGGATCAGGTCCAGCTTGCGCTCGGGCGTGGCTTCGGCGAGGAAGTCGTCCACGCCCGCCTCGGCGGCGATGGCCGCAGCGGTGAGCGGGTTGTCGCCGGTGATCATGACGGTGCGGATGCCCATGGTGCGCAACTGGGCGAAACGGTCGCGGATGCCGGGCTTGATGATATCCTTCAGGTGGATGACGCCGAGAATGTGTTTGTCCTTGGCCACCACCATGGGCGTGCCGCCGGAACGCGCGATGTCCTGCACGAGACGCCTCAGTTCCGCGCTTTCGTTAATGTCCGCATAACTGAGGATCGCATCTTCCGCGCCCTTGCGCACCTCGCAGCCGTCCTTGAGATCGGCGCCCGAAATACGGGTTTCGGCGCTGAACGGGATTGGGGTCGCCACATCCGCCGCGCCAGGCGTGACGCCGAACCTCTTACGGCCCAGATCGACGATGGACTTACCCTCGGGCGTATCGTCGGCGAGCGAGGCAAGCACCGCGGCTTCGACAAACTCCTTGGCGTTGACGCCGGGCAGCGGCTTGAACTCGTCGGCCATGCGGTTGCCGAAGGTGATGGTGCCGGTCTTGTCGAGCAGAAGCGTGTCCACGTCGCCGCAGGCTTCCACGGCGCGGCCCGATTTGGCGAGGATGTTCGCCTTGACCAGCCTGTCCATGCCCGCGATGCTGATCGGGGATAAGAGGCCGCCGATGGTGGTCGGCATGAGCGTGATCAGGAGCGCCACGAGAAAGGTGATGCTGATCGGATGCCCCACATAGATCGCGTAGGGCTGCAGGGTCACGACGACGACGAGGAAGATGGCGCTCAAGCCGACGAGAAGGATGGTCAACGCGACCTCGTTCGGCGTCTTCTGGCGTCTGGCACCTTCGACCATGGCGATCATGCGGTCAAGAAAGCTCTCGCCCGGATGTACGGTGACGCGCACTTTCAGCCAGTCGGACACGACCTTGGTGCCGCCGGTCACACCAGAGCGGTCGCCGCCCGATTCGCGGATGACGGGGGCGGACTCGCCGGTGATCGCCGATTCGTCCACCGAGGCGATGCCGTCGATGATGTCTCCGTCGGCCGGGATGATGTCGCCCGCTTCGACGAGAACGACGTCGTCGGTGCTCAGTTCGCTAGAATGGACGATCTCGAAATCCTCGCCGTGCTCCGAGATGAGACGCTTGGCCGACGTCTCCTGCTGCGTGGCCCGCAGGGAATCGGCGCGAGCCTTGCCATGGCCTTCCGCCACCGCCTCGGCGTAGGTGCCGGAGAGCACGGTGAACCAGAGCCAGAAGGCGACCTGTCCGTCGAGGGCGAGCGCGGGGCTGCCAAAGACGATCCCCTTGATGAACACGAGCGTCGCCAGCACCGAAACGATCTCGACGACGAACATCATCGGATTACCGATGAGAATGACCGGATTGAGCTTCCGGAAAGCTTCCGGCGCGGCTGCAGCGAGGATCTTGCGATCGAACAGCGAGAATTCCCGGGGTTTCATCCTATGCAATCCTTGACGTTAGCCGCTCAGAAGCTCTTGCCCGCGAGCATTTCGAAATGTTCGGCCAAAGGTCCAAGCGCCAGCGCGGGGAAAATGGTTAGACCGCCGACAATCAGGATGACGCCGATCAAAACGCCGACGAACAGCGGCGTATGTGTCGGGAAGGTGCTGGCCGAAGGCGGAATGGTCTTCTTGGCGCCAAGCGCCCCGGCGATGGCCAGAGCGGGGATGATGACGCCAAAGCGGCCAATCAGCATGCACAGGCCCATGGCCGTCAGGTGGAAAGGCGTAGCGCTGTCGAAGCCTGCGAAGGACGAACCGTTATTCGCCGTCGCCGAACCATAGGCGTAGAGCACCTCGGAAAGCCCGTGCGGACCGGCCTCGTGAATCGACGCGGCAAGCGCGGGCAGAGCGACGGTGAGCGCGGGGATGCCGAGCATGCCGGTGGTCAGCAGGAGCAGCGCCAGCACCGACAGCTTGATTTCCTTCGCCTCGATTTTCTTGCCGAGATATTCCGGGGAACGTCCGACCATGAGACCGGCGATGAATACCGCCAGCACGACATAGAGAAGCATGGCCATAAACCCCGTGCCGACGCCGCCGAAGATGATCTCGCCGATATGGATGTTGAATAGCAAAATGAGCCCGCTGAGCGCATTGAAGCTATCATGCGCGGCATTGACCGCGCCCGCGGATGACGCCGTCGTCACCATGCTGAAAAGCGCGGAATTGGCGATGCCGAAGCGGACTTCCTTGCCCTCCATATTGCCGGTCTGGGACAGAGGGAGGTCGACGAGCAGCGGATTGCCCTGCAACTCGGACCAGTAGACGACGGCGAGACCGGCGACGAACATCACCGCCATGGCGCCGAACAGCGCCCAGCCCTGCCGCACATCGCCCGCCATTTTGCCGAAAGTGTAGGTCGTGGCGGCCGGGATCGCGAGAATCAGCACCATCTGCAGGAAGTTCGTCAGCGGGGTCGGATTTGCGTAGGGATGCCCGCTGTTGGCGTTGAAAAAGCCGCCGCCATTGGTCCCGAACGTTGAGATCGCGGTCTGCGAAGCCACCGGCCCTTGCGCGATGAGCTGGTTCGCGCCTTCCACCGTATTGGCGGTGACGTAATCCGACAGGTTCTGCGGAACGCCTTGGGCTACGAGGATCAGGGACGCCACGAAGGCTACGGGCAAAAGGATGTAGTAGATCGAGCGCGTGAAATCGACATAGAAATTGCCGACCGTCTTACTCTGCGTTCCGGTGAAGCCGCGAATGACGGCGATCACGACGGCCATGACGACTGCCGAGCTGAGGAAATTCAGCATCGTGGCGCCGGCCATTTGGCTGAAATAGGACATCTGCTTTTCGGGAGAAAAAGCCTGCCAGTCGGTGTTGGTGACAAAGGCGGCGGCGGCGTTGAAGGCAAGCGCGGGATCGAACGGGCCCACCCCTCGCGGATTGAGCGGCAGGACGTGTTGCAGGCGGAGGATCGCGTAAAAGAAGAGCAGCGCGGTGAAACTCACCACGATCGCCGACAGCGCATAGCGTTTCCAATGCTGCCCGACGCCCGGATTGACGCCCATGAGACGGTAGGTCAGCCGTTCCAGCGGCGCAAGTACAGGCGACAGCGGGGTCGGCAGCCCCGCATAGACGCGATACATATAGGCGCCCAGCACCGGCGTCACGCCCGCGAGGACGAGGCAGTAAATAAGAAGTTGTGCGGTACCGTCGGTCATATCCGGCTCCTGGCATTCCGTCCGGGGTGTGGCCTTGCCCAGCCGCGGAACGGTGACGGGAAGTCATAGGTACGAGCGGCGGGCGGGGATGCGGGGCTGCGCTAGTGTCCCGTCACCGAATTGCCTTTATCTTTGCCGCGCGCTCGGTCAAGGCAATTCGGAGACAAAAGGGACACTAACAGACTTAAAAAAAGCTAGTGTGGCCTATGTCTCGCAATTGCCTTTGCGCACTTGCGGCAAATGTTAAGGCAATTGCGAGACGCCACACTAGAATCTCTCCGCGTGTACCAGGACATACAGCAGATAGATCAGAAGGAACAGGGCCACGCCGCCGCTGATAACAGACTCGAGTCCCATGATGTGTCTCCCCCCTTTTGGCTTTGCCGGATGCATCGATGCAGGCGCAGGCGTGCGGCGCATCAGATACGCTCCGACACGGTAATGGCGAGAACGCATAGCACAAACACTCCCGCTGTCATGGCAAGGTAGACGATGTCGCCCATGCGGCGCTCCTTGAAGGAATTCGGGTGCGGGGCAATTTGCGTGAGAACGCGTAAAGGAACCATATGGATTGCGGTCCGTCGGCGTAAAATGTGCATAAAAACGGAAGGGCGGACGCGCCTGCAAAGCTCTGCTGGAGGCTGGCCATGTGCTGCGGGATGAGCGCGAGTCTTTAGCAACTGAGCGGCGAGCCATCGGCCCGCCGCAGCCCTCATGTGATGAAGGTTACTTCTTCTTTTTCTTAGCGACGCATGCCTTGGCCTTCTTGTCCCATTTCATGCCCTTCATTTTCTTGCACTCTTTTTCGGTTTTCGGGGCTTCGGCGGACATGCCGTCGGCCTTGTCGGCCGCATAGGCGACAGGAGTGAACGCAATAGCACACGCCGCAGCAAGAGCAGCGATCTTCGTCATGTTAGTATCCTCCTAGGAAATGCTGACCCCAATGAGCCTAGCGCGCTTGGCATACGCCCTGCCAGCCGTTCCCACAAGAGTTTTGCAGCAACGATCCATCTTTTTTTCGTGAAGAGGCAGCAGAGGCGATAGCATTACGCCGAAAATATGCCTACATACTACAACCGGACGATGGTTTCCGGTATTTTTGTACGTTTCCAGGTGGTTTTCTCTCGTTTTTCTAAGTGCTGCCCTGCCGTCCTCAACCCCTGCGGGTTCTGCGCAAACGTGGGGCGTTGCAGGCTGCCCCGCGCCGCCGCGCCCTCCAAATCGCCGCCGCCATCCGCGATGTGAGGGCAAAACTTGACCGCCTCGCGCGTCTGTCGGACAGTGGCGCGCGGGAAGAAGCCGCGCCATCGCTGATTCTATAGATGGTTCGGGCGGCGACCGGCCAAGGCGCGAGGTATGGCGGGCGCGGCGGCGGCCGGGTCGGGGAATGCATGGAACAGAACGCATGACGGTACATGGCATGGATGCCTCCCCGGAAAAGACCTGGACGGACATCCACTTTTCCTCGCATGACGGGCTAACGCTCTACGCCCGCCATTACGAAGCGTCCGGCACCCGCGGACGCCCCATAATCTGCCTGCCCGGCCTGACGCGCAATTCGCGCGACTTCCACAATCTGGCGACATTCCTCAGCACGCACCCCACGCACCGCCGCGAGGTGTACTGCCCGGATTACCGCGGCCGCGGCCGGTCCGGCTACGACCCAGACTGGCGCAATTACTCGCCCTTCATCGAAATGCTCGATGTGCTCGACCTGATGGCCATTCGCGGCCTGGAGCGCGTGGCGCTGGTCGGCACCTCGCGCGGCGGCATCATCGCCATGCTCATGGGCACGGTGCGGCCGAACGCCATCGCCTCGCTGGTGCTGAACGATGTCGGCCCGGTCATCGAAACGGCGGGGCTTGCGCGCATCATGGGGTATGTCGGAAAGACGCCGCTGCCCACCGACTGGCAGGAAGCGGAGCAGCTCGTGCGGGCCATGAACCGCCGCTTCTTCACCGGCCTTGCCGAGGAAGACTGGTCCGCCCTGGCGCGCCAGTTTTACAACGACGACGGCGGCCGCCCCGCTCCCGGCTACGACGACAATCTGGGCAAGGCGCTGTCGGAAATCGACATCTGCCAGAAAATCCCCGAGATGTGGCCGCAGTTCGAGGCGCTGAAAAACGTCCCGGTTTGCGTGCTCCGGGGCGAGAATTCCGACCTCCTGAGCGAGCGCACCGTCGCCGAGATGGAGCGGCGGCATCCGCTGCTGTCATCGCACACCATCGGCGGCGAAGGCCACGCCCCGCTTCTGAACGACCGCTTTTCGATCGGCATTATCGCCGATTTCCTGCGCGAGACCGACCCGGACCGCATCCACCTCGCGCCGGACGAACCGGAACGCATGGCGCTGCCGCGCGCCGATCTGACCGCCGGGCCCGCGCTGTGACGCGGGAGGCGCACGGTACCGCCCGCCGCCCTATTCGCAGGGCGCCGCCGCTGGCTGCTCCCGCGTCCTCGATACCGCCGTCTCGCTTTGGGCGGCCGGACGCTTGCGCCCCCGCGCCGTGAGAACGCGCAACAGCAGCGTCACCGCCACCGCCGCCATGACCGTGCCTGAGATCGGCCGCGTGAAGAAGACCGTCCAGTCATTGCCGAAACTGATCATGGCGTTCATGAACGACTCCTCCGCCATCGGGCCGAGTATGACGCCGAGCACGAGAGGCGCGACGGGGAAGCGGACGCGTTCCAGCACGTAACCCAGCACCCCGAAACCGGCCATCAGATAGAGATCGGTCACGTTGTTGCGGATCGACAGCGCGCCGATGAAACACAGCATCATGACGAACGCCGAGACGATCGCCTCGGGAAAATCGAGGATCTTGACCAGCAGCCGGATGGCGAAAAAGCCGATGACGCCCATCATCGCCAAGCCGAGAAACAGCGAAGCGAAGACCGTGTAGACCATGTCCGCCGAAGTCATCAGCACATGCGGGCCCGGCTGGATGCCGTGGAGCATGAATGCCGCCAGAATGACCGCCGTGGCGCCGGAGCCGGGCACGCCCAGCGCCAGAAGCGGGATGAGCGCCCCGCCGACCGAAGACGTGGCCGCCGCCTGCGGAGCGATAATGCCCTCCGCCACCCCCGTCCCCATGCTGGCGCGCCTCCGGCCATATTGCGCCTCCATGCCATAGGACACAAAGGACGCAACCGTCGCCCCCGCGCCGGGGACGACGCCGATGATGGTTCCAAGCACCGACGACCGCAGAAAGACGCCCTTGGCGTCGAGGATTTCGCGCCAGCGCGGCACTTCCGTATGCGCCCTTCCGGCGGCTTCCACCGGCGCGGTCGCAAATCCCCACTCCAGCCTGCTCAGCACCTCGGCGACGCCGTATGTGCCGGTCATCACCACGAGGAACTCGATACCGTCGGCCAGGATCGGCAGACCGAAGGTGAAGCGGTGCGCGCCATAGGTCGCATCGGTGCCGACCGTCCCGATGAGCAGCCCGCAGCCCAGCGAGATCAGCGCCGCAGGGATCGCCCCGCGGCCCAGCATGGTGACGCTCGTCAAACCGAACAGCAGGATTGCGAAATACTCCGGCGAACTGAACCGCAGCGCGAATTCCGCCAGCGGCTTGGTCAGCGCAACCATGACCACCGTCGCGAAGAGCCCGCCGCCGACCGCCGCGATCAGCGTCCAGCCCAGAGCCTTGGCCGCGTTCCCGCGGCGTCCCATGGTATAACCGTCCCACAGCATGGGGACGTCGATCGGCTCCCCGGGGATGCGGTAGAGGATGGCGGTGAACGCGCCTCCGTAGGTGCCTGACACATACATCGCCGTCAGCAGCACGATAGCCGCCGTGACGTCCATCTGGTAGGTGAAAGGCAGCGTCAGCATGACGCCCATGACCAGCGTCAGCCCCGGCAGCACGCCGACCAACAGGCCAAGCACGATGCCGATGGCCAGCATGGCCAGATGCAGCGGCGTCAGGCAGTGAATGAAGCCGTGGCCGAGTTGCGTGATGATTTCCATCATGGCGGTCCCCGAGCTTTACCGGACCTGCAGAACGGTCGTGACGAACTCCGTTACATGCGAGAATGGGGGCGCTCCGCGCGGCAGCGAAATGTAGGCGATCTTCAGGAAGATGAAGGCGAACACGAAGATGCCCACGGCGGCGGTCGCCCAGACGGCGAGGTGACGACGGACGCCGCCGAGATACATGAAAATCACGAGGAGCAGAAACGAAGCCAGCATGAAGCCGAACACCGGCAGAACCAGCGCGTAGAGTATGGTGAGCGCCACGCCCCCCAGAAGCATGGACGTGTTGCTCTGCCCTTCCGGCGCCTCGTCGGGAATGTCCGCTTCGTCAGGGATGCCCAGGACGAAACCGTCTGCATCATCGGCGCCGCTTCCGCCGGCAATGGCCCGCCGCGCCAGTTCGAAGACCGCCGCGGCGCCGATCAGAAGAGCCGCCATTTTCGGCCAGGCGTCCGGCCCGAGCGTGCCGGGGCGCGGCGTGAAATCGATATGCCCGGCCAGCACGTATACAAGCACGGAAATGCCTAGCGCCCCGACATAGGGCAGCGCGCCTCTCCATCCTCTCGATGGCATGACCTCTCTCCCGGAAAGGACGTGTTGCGCCGCGCGCGTTCCGCTAGTACGCCCCGCAGGAAGTCCTGACCCACTTGCCGCACATGCTCATCAGGACTTCCTGCGGATAAGGCGTACTAGCAAGTTATTGACTCTAGTACAGCTTTTCCGCCGAAAGTTCGCTTGCGAGTTCGCGGTAAATGGGGTGCGAACTTCCGGCGGGCTGTACTAGGAGCGCCCTGCCCCCTGCCGCCTCGCATCTCCCGTCATGACCGGGACTTCGCCTGGGCATGACGGGAAGGGGAAACGCGTGGCAGCGCCGGAAAGGACATCCGCCCGATAGCCCCGCGCGGCCAAGCAGCGGCTACGGCGTAGGCGTCTGGTCAGCGAAAGCCTTCATGTCCTTGAGTTGTTCGGAAACGAAAGCGGTCGCCTTTTCTCCACCCAGAAAACTGTCCGCGTCGGCAAACTGGGCCTTGAGAAAGGCCTTGTACTCGTCGCTCGCGGCAACCTTGGCAAGCCCGTCGGACAGCGCCTTCACGGCGGCCTCCGGCGTACCGGCTTTGACCACGATCGAGCGGAACTGCGGCAGCGCTACCTCGTACCCCAATTCATAAGAGGCCGGAACGTCCTTGAATTCGGGGTGACGCTTCTTGCCGAAAATGAGGATGGGCCGCATCTGGCCGCTCTGAAGGAATTGCCGGACGTCGCCCGACTGCTCGTAGAGCACGTCGGCATGGCCGCCGAGAATGGCCGTGTAGCGCTCGTTCGGCTTCGAGAACGGCACCTGCACCACCTTGATGCCTTTGCTTTCCAGCGACTTGAGCGTGTAGTCATCGACACTGCCGAAGCCGACCGTGGCGACTTTCACCGTGCCGGGCTTGGCTTTCGCTTCCTTCTCGAAATCGGCGAAGGTCTTGAAGCGGCTGTCCTTGGGCGCGAACAGGAAGGACGGCGCCTGAATCATGACCGCCACGGGAACGATGTCGCCTGCCTTCCAGCGCGGATCCTTGCCCGCCAGAAGCGCGTGGGTGTCGGCGATGTAGATAGCCATGGAATAGCCGTCCGCGGGGGCCGCCAGCAGCTTCGCCATGCCCGTGCTCCCCGTCGCGCCCGGCACGTTGAGCACCGGAACCGATGCCCCAAGGACCGGCTCAAGGAGCTTGCCAGTGAGCCGCGCGAGCTGGTCGGCGCCGCCGCCGGGCCCGAAGGGCACGATGAGTTCGACCGGACGGCTGGGATACTTATCCCCGGCCAAAGCCCCGCTGGACGCGGTGAACGGCGCGAGCGCGAGGAGGCAAAGCAGAACTTTGAACTGTCGAGACATGCCAGGCACCATCGGAACTCTCCTGAACAAGGTTGACGAACTGCGAACTGCTTAATAAATAAAAACAAATTGTCACGGCCAACCGATGCCGACTGCGCAGGTTTCATCCGCGCATAAATTTGAATTTTGTATATATCCCCACTTGGCTACACCGATATGATCCTAACAATACCCTCCGCATATCGGCGA
This sequence comes from Rhodomicrobiaceae bacterium, assembly GCA_050288485.1. GTDB lineage: Bacteria > Pseudomonadota > Alphaproteobacteria > Rhizobiales > Rhodomicrobiaceae > JARRLC01. Next base: position 10,480 of record JBNKDX010000009.1, read on the forward strand.
TAAAACTCAAAATTATCTTTGCCCAAGTGAATTCAAACGGGCCTGTGCTTCTGGATTACCTAACTTGTCAGCTTTTCGATACCATTCCAAGGCTTTCTTTGCGTTTCCTTCCACGCCAGCGATAAAGAGTTTTTCGAGAAACAGAGGATCGTAAGTCGAACCGACAGCAAAAGCGGCGGCTGCGTTGCCCTTCGCAGCCAGATACTCGAAGATCGAGCGCGCCCCGCCCACATCACCTGCGTTGAGCCGCTCGTCGGCGCGCTCGAACAGCATTCTCTCCTCTGGCGTCGGAATATAGGATGGAATCTGCCGGAGCATCGGCGAGCTGTCGGTGACTGCGCTCGCAACCGTCGCCCGTGTGTCTGCGCGGTCGTCGTAGACGTTGACGGTGAAGGCGAGCGTCCGTCCCGGCCGTTGCGGGGTGGGGGCGCGCGTGACCGAAACCCGGAACGCGCCGGTGAAACCCGGCGGCGCCGTCAATGTCAGCGCCGAGATGTCCTTTTGCCGGACGATCCACAAATCGTTGCGGCGCCCGCCCGCCGAGAGTCTGACCTCCGGCGGCAAACCGCTCAGCGCGAACAGATCGCCGTTCAGCGCATCGCGCCCGATGTAGATCGCCAGCGCAATCGGAGAACCGGGCGGCCCCATCACATCGGCGACAGAAAACTCATCGCTGACGCCCTGGGCCAGAAGGACGGGCAGATGGGCATTCCGCCCCGGTTGCCCGATGCTGAACTGAGCGGCGCCAGTGGACAAAGGCGCCGCCTGAACCTGCCCTGGCGTCATGGCCAGGAAGCCGCTAACGGCGAAACAGAAACCTTTCACGACTGGTCTGTTCCTTCTTGGAATGCACCTGAACTTCAGGAGCGCGCCACACGCCCGCAAGGAATGTCGAACGTCCTCCCCCGGCTCCTTCCGTCCATTTCGAAGCCGGGGAAAGCTCCGCGCTGCGGCGGCGTTATCCGCCGGGTTCGCTTCCCTTCGCCGCAGGCGCAAGGGCGCGCGCCCAGGGCTTTGCGCTTACGGTTGTGATACCTGCTGCGTCTTCCACCACTGCATGAACTTGCTGAACATGGCCTCGCGCTGCGCCGCGGACATATCGGCCGTCCCGCCATTCTTTCGCAGGAACTCGTCGAAAGCGTCCCGGACCTTGCTCCTTCCCGATCCCGTACTCGCGGTGTGCAGGGAGGACTTGTGTGCCTCCAGCCAATCCTGCGCGGGCTTGAAGCGTGTCCATCCCGGAACATCGTAGGCAAGATTGATCGCCTTCCATTGCGGATGCCGTCCCGGCTTCTTGAACTTGCTGATATTGCTGAAGAAGCGGTCCACGAAGTTGATCATGCGGCCATACCGTTCCGTACCCGCGGGCCACGCGTAAGTGAACAGAAGGAGGCTGCCCGCCACACTGGGCACAGGCTGGTCCGGCGGCACGAGGGCCGGATAGATTTCGTTCGTGAGCAGCGTTGGGGAATACTTCTTCAGGAGCTTGGCGTAATCACCGGGCGGAAGCACGTCGGCGTCGATCGGGAGAAAGTGGAACCCGTCGGAGGCGCGAAAACCCTTGAACGCGCCATGCGGCGCCGGAGCAAAGCGCGCGAAGGCCGAGATCTCGCCACGCCGCAACTTGGCGCTCGCCGTCTCCTGATCGAAAAAGACCGGCTCGACGTCGATGTTGAGCGCCTTGAAAATGGTCTCACAGGCGAGGTTGGTCGAACTCATTTTCTTGAGAAAATTGACCTTCTTGCCCTTGAGGTCGTAGATCGACTTGATCTCCTGACGCGCAATGAGCTGATAATCGTTGTTCGCGATCTTGGCTATGTATTGAAGACGCTGCGCGCCAGTCGCAAAAACCACGGGCTCCTTCTTTGTCGCCACCAGCAGGTCATCCTTTTCCATGACCCCCATGTCGACGCCCTTCAACAGCAGCACATCCAGCGCGTTGTGCGCGCCGCCACGGCCGAGAATAGGAAGAACGCGGAGACCGCCGGGAACCTTCGGCTGATCGACGACATTCTGGATGTCCTCCGCCATCATCGTGTACGAACTGACGGTGCCGGAACTGATGATGGTTACGACATTTTCATTCAATTCGCGCTTGCGCGTCTCATACCGCGACGTCTGACCGGTTTCCTGCGCAAAGGACAGGCCGGTTTGCATCACGAGAGGCAGCGCAACCGCAACCCCCAACACAATACGGAAATATACGCACGCTCTCTTTGGCATAGCTAACTCCTGCAAAGGTTAAAAGTACGAATTCCAATGTGTCAGAAATGTGGTTCAGTATGTAGTTATTATAACCTACGCACTATATCTTGATAGTTATTACACGTATACGATATCTGCATTCTGTACACACAAGATTATTTATGCAGTAGCTATCGCCATGTAGCGCCGGATGCCCACGGTATCTTCTCGCGCAGAGAAAGAACGCTTTTTGCGCCGGGAAAAGAAGAAGGCGCGCCCGGCGAGAAAGGAAGAAATATACCCGGCGCATACGCAGCAGCCCGCACACGAAAAGGTGACGCGCCCGAACCGGCTGGCGTTCGTCGAATGCAAAGCAGATTCCCGCTGGCCACCCAACGAATGCCGCTTGGGCTTCCCTGTTTCCGCGGCGTTCATTGCAGGCCCGAGAAGGCCGCTTTTGCGAGCTCCGTCAAGAAGAAGGAAGCCGCAGCGCGTTACTTGCCGTGTTTTGCGCGGTTCCGCGCCGCCCAGCCGGGAATCTCCGTCTGCTGGCTGCGCTCCAGCGCCAGCGCGTCCGGCTCGACATCGCGCGTGATCACGCTGCCGGAGCCCACGAATGCGCCCGCACCGATCCTGACGGGCGCCACCAGCGCGCTGTTCGAGCCGATGAAGGCACCCGGCCCGATGTCCGTGAAGTGCTTGTTGAAGCCATCGTAATTGCAGAAAATGGCGCCGGCGCCGATATTGGCTTTCGCGCCCACGCGGCCATCGCCCACATAGGCGAGATGGTTCACTTTCGCCCCCGCTTCGACCGACGCTTTCTTGATCTCGACGAAATTGCCGATATGCGCGCCTTCCCCGATCGTTGCGCCGGGCCGCAGCCGTGCGAAAGGACCGACGATCGCCCCGCTCGCAACCGTCGCATTCTCGATGTGGCAGAAGGCCTTGATATGCGCACCGGCGTCAATCGTCACACCGGGCCCGAAGACGACATTCGGCTCGACGACGACGTCCTGCCCCAGACGCGTGTCGTAGCAGAACGTCACCGTCTCCGGCGCGATCAGCGTCACGCCCGCCGCCATGGCGGCCTCGCGCAACCGCTTCTGCATGAGGCCCTCGACGGCGGCAAGTTGGATACGATCGTTGACGCCGCGCACCTCGTCCTCATCGCAATGCGCCAGCGCCACGCCGTAGTCGAGCGCCCGCGCGATCTCGACCGCGTCAGGCAGATAATACTCGCCCTTGGCGTTGGCATTCCCGATCCGCTCCAGCACGCCGATCATGGTGGCCGAGTTGAACGCCATCACCCCTGAATTGCACAGCCGGACGGCCCTTTCCGCGTCGCTTGCGTCCTTCTCCTCGCGTATGGCCGTCAGCGTGCCGTATGCATCACGCAGGAGGCGGCCGTATCCCGTGGGATCGGCGGTTTCGAAGCCGAGCACGGCGATGGCCGCTCCGCCGTCCAGCGCCCGGCCGAGACCGCGCAGCGTCTCCGGACGGATCAGCGGCGTATCACCGAAAAGCACAAGCACATTGCCTTCAAACGCCTCGATCGCGGCGCGCGCGGCCAGGACGGCGTTGGCAGTTCCCAGACGTTCGCGCTGGATGACGAATTCGGCCGCTTGCCCATACTCGCCGGCCGCCTCGCGCACGATATCCATGTCCGGCCCGATGACGAAGACCTGCCGGGCCGCGCCCGCCTCTGCTGCAGCGGCGGCCACATGGGCCACCATCGGCCGTCCAGCGACGGCATGCGTTGCCTTGGGCAGCGCCGATTTCATGCGAGTGCCCAGCCCCGCTGCAAGAATGATGGAAAGCCAAGGTCGCGACGTCATGAATTCTCCTGAGAGCGCGTAAAGATCGCCTTCGCGCGCCGCCTCGTTGCATTGAAGCAACCGGCGCCCGCCCCCTGGCTGTAGCGAAAAAAGGCGCGCGTTGTCTATAGACGCCTTTTCGAGGCCTTGCCGTGCTTTTCACGAACCGCGCAGGTGTCGATGTCCATGACCGCGTAGAAGGGACAGAACCGGAAGACCCCCGTAAATGTCAGAAACACCCCGGCGGCGAAAACCACCCAGCCAGGCCGTCCAGCGAGCGGTGCCCCAAAACTGCCATGCGCCCAGCCGAGCAGCGCCAGCCCCATCGCGAAACGCAGGACACGCTCGATCACTCCCACATTCGTCATCATGCTTCGCCTCCTCTGCGCAAAACGCCGCCAGCCTTCACCTTCCGCCCCGCACATATCGCCCCCGCCGCGCATAAAAGAAAGGCCGCTGGTTAGGCGGCCGGCAGGCGAAAGATGTCTTCTTCTTGTCGTTATCCATCGCAGTCTTTCCCGGAGCCGCCCCGCCAGAGAAGCACGGCGGCTCCAGCTATCCGTTTTGTGACGGCCCGCCCGGGACAGGCCGCCCTGCCCGCGCTCAGAACTTGACCCGCGAGCCGACCATGACGGTGGTAATGTCCTTCATGTCCATCAGCCCCAGACCATCAATGAACTCGTGATCAAAGCTCCACAGCGTCGCCTGGGCGTACACGTCCATCGCGGCGGTGTCGATCCTCTGCACCGCCCCAAACCCGATACGGGTCGCGTCGCTGCCATCGAACCGGAAATCCTCGTAAACACCGTACTCTCCATACAGCGTCGAAGACCCGAACGGCAGGAACCTCTTGTCTATGCCCGCCTGCGCATACCAGAAGTGCGGGTTGGGATGCCAGAACGAGCTGTTATCGTATTCGCGCGATGCGGCTGCGAACGCCATGTACAAGCCGGTCGGAACGTGCATGACGGAAACAGATCCGCCGATCGTCTCGGACTTGTCGTTGTTGTTGGACAGCGGATTATAGACGGTAACAACGCCCGTGTTCGGGTTCAGGCTCGCCAGCGAGGCATCGCGCGTGCTGTTCCAGGAATACCCGAAGCCCGCCGCCACGCGGATCGAGTTCATCTCGCGCTTGAACCGCACGGCGACGTCGGCATAATCATTGTCTCCCCACGACGCGGTCAGGATGAAACCATAAATCGAAGGCGAGTCATAGCGGATCACTTGATCGCGGCTGGAATTGAGATCGCCCGCCCATGACCCTCCGGCCTGCGCGACATCGCTCAGTCGCCCGCCGCTGTATCTGTCTCTACCGAGGGGATCGACGTAGCGCAGCACAAAAGCGCTGCCGTGGTGGACATCGGCGTGCC
>JBNKDX010000010.1:0-15828 GCA_050288485.1 Rhodomicrobiaceae bacterium
GGGGCCGCCGCGCCCTGCACGACGAGGGCAGCACGCTGCTCCTGGAGCGCCTGAAAGGCAAGATCGCCACCGATTTCGCCACCGCCCGGCGGCTTTTCACCCTCATCTGCGCGCTGCACTGGAAGGGATAGCGTTGCAGCCCGCGCCCGCGTCCCCGCCCGCCGGTCTGCCCAAGGCCGTATTGTTCGCCTGCAGCCTGAACGCGGTCCGCTCCCCGATGGCCGCGGCGATCCTGAAGCATCTCGCCGGGCAGCGCATCTATGTGGAATCGGCCGGGGTCCGGCCCGGCGAACCCGATCCTTTCGCCATTGCGGTGATGGATGAGATCGGCATCGACATATCCGGGCACACGCCGCGTACACTCGCCGAACTGTACGACACGTCCTTCGACCTGGTCGTCAGCCTGTCGCCGGAGGCGCACCACCAAGCGCTGGAAATGACGCGCACCCAGGCCATCGAGGCGGAATACTGGCCGACGATGGACGCCACGGCGGCGATGGGCGGCCGGGAGCAGATCCTCGATGCCTATCGCGCGGTGCGGGACGGGCTGTTCGACAAGATCAAGGCGCGTTTTCCGCTCCCCTCCGCGCCGGATCTTTGACGTCATGCCGGGCGGTGGAACTCGGGGCTTGTGTCAACGGCCGGTGAACACGGGCCTGCGCTTCCCGGCGAAGGCGCGGCGGCCCTCCTCGTAATCCGCGCTGTGAAGACAACGCTCGATCATCGCGTCCAACTCGCGCATGGTTTCCGCCGCAACACAGCCCGCATAAGCGTCGATGGCGCGCTTGGCGGCGAGGATCGTCAGCGGCGCGTTGTCTGCAATTGTTCTGGCAAGGGCGCGCGTTCCGGTCTCCAGCGTGTCTGTGGGCAGGAGGCGGTTGATCAACCCTATCCGCAATGCGGCGGAAGCCCCGATGCGCTCGGCCGTGAAGATGAGTTCCTTCGCGTGCGCCACACCCACGGCGGCCACCAGCGGCTTGATCCACCGCGGGTCGTAACCGATGCCGAGCCGCGCGGGCGGCAGACCGAACAGCGCCTCCTCCGCCGAGATGCGCAGATCGCAGGACAGCGCGAGCCCCAGGCCGCCTCCGAGACAGAAGCCGCGTATCATTGCGATGGTCGGTTTGGCGGTGCCGCTCAGGGCCTCGAAAGCCGCATTGTTGAGCGTGTCATAATGGCGCGCGGCCTCGCCCTCCCGCGCGGTGCCGAATTCAGAAATGTCGGCTCCCGCCGAGAACGCCTTTTCACCTGCGCCGCGCAGGACGATGACGCGGATGGAGCCGTCCACCTCGGCCTCGGCGATGAGACCGGGAAGCGCGCGCCACATGGCCGCGCTCAGCGCATTGCACCGCTCCTGGTGATCGAGGATGAGCCAGCCTACCGGGCCGTCCCGTTCCAGCCTGACGCTGCCGCTCACGGCTGTTGACGCATCTGTCATGTCAACTTCCTCTTTGCAGGTCTTGGGGCGGCCCCCATTTTCATGATAGAACCTCGTTAACCTCACCAGTCGTTCCGCCGCGGTTACGGGCGGACAAGTGGATAATAAAACCCAATCTCAATAGCCAATCGTTAGCATCGGGCCAAGGAGTGTTCCTCATGCAGCGCACCCGCGGGAGAAGCCACCGCCCAAGACTCCACGCCGTCGACCCGGTCTGGGACCAGATCCGCGCCGAGGCCGAGGACATCGCCCGCCGCGAACCGGCGCTGGGGAGCTTCATCTTCGCCAATGTGCTGAACTATTCGCGGCTTGAGGACGCCGTGTGCCACCGGCTCGCCGAGCGGCTCGATCATGACGATGTCATGGCCGACCTGATCCGCCAGACCTTCCACCGCGTGATCGAGGCCGAGCCTGCGCTGGGCGCCGCATTTCGCGCCGATCTCGCCGCAGTCGCCGACCGCGACCCGGCCTGCAAGCGGCTGATCGAGCCGCTGCTCTATTTCAAAGGCTTCCAGGCGCTTCAGACCTACCGCTTCGCGCACTGGCTGTTTCATCACGACGGCAGGGATTTCGCGCTCTATCTGCAGAGCCAGTCGTCGCGCGTGTTCGGCGTCGATATCCACCCGGCGGCGACAATCGGGCGCGGCATCATGCTCGACCATGCCACCAGCATCGTCGTGGGCGAGACCGCAGCCATAGGCGACTCGTCGTCGATCCTGCATTCGGTGACGCTCGGTGGCTCGGGCAAGGAGACCGGCGACCGGCATCCGAAAGTGGGGCGCTGCGTGATGATCGGCGCAGGATCGAAAATTCTTGGGAATATTACAGTAGGTGATTGTGCGCGTATTGCGGCGGGCAGCGTTGTGCTCAAAGATGTCCCCGCCAACACCACCGTGGCTGGCGTGCCCGCGCGCGTCGTCGGCGTCGCCGGATGCAAGGAACCGGCGCGGTCCATGAACCAGATGCTCGGGGTTGACGATACGGACGCCACGGGCGAAACAGACGCCTGAGTCGACCTCTTACCGCTTTGGCCTTCGTGCCGAACCCGACGGGAGGGGCGGCAGGACAGGAATTCTCAGCCGGTAAAGGAAGACAATGACCCCCAAGGAAATTGGCTCGCTCGAAAAGTATCTCCGCAAGACGTTCCAGACCGAATCGATCGAAATACGCAAACTGCCGAAGAAAAAGGATACCGCGGAGGTCTATGTCGCGGATGACTTCCTCGGCGTCATCTATCGGGACGAAGAAGACGGCGAGGTCTCCTACCAGCTCCAGATCGCCATTCTGGAGACGGACCTCGATTGAGGCACCTGCCGCGGCGGTCATCCGTCGCGGCCCCAAAGAGAGGCGCCCGGGGCCCGCGGCTAAGCGGGCAAACACATCGGCGCGGATGCGCCGATGCCAGATGGGGCGAAGGACTGGCGAAGGCGCCTGCCCCCGCCAGTCTCTGGTTAATGCCTCAGTGCTTGTGATCGGCCATGCCGCCGCCCATCATTTTTTTGCGCATCTCACCGCGGCGCTTGCGCAGCATGATCGTATCCTCGGCCATGTCGAGATAAGCCGCCTTCAAGGCATCGTCGAACTTCACGACCTTCGCGCCGGCCTTCGCGGAGGCTTCCGCCTTGGCGGCCGTTTCGGCCTTGGCCGCGTCGGAATAGGCGAACTTGCTCACCTTGGTCATGACGCCGGGTTTCGACGGGTCGATAACGTAGGAGGCCTTATCCACCAGCACCAGCGGTTTGATCTCCTCAGCCGAACCCGCGTCGCCCACATAGATGGCTTTCGGGCCGCGATCCATGTTCAGCGACAGGCTGATGCCCGCGCAATGGATCGAGCAGGTGCCGTCGACGCTGTCATCATCATAGACGAGCAGGTGGCGGGTATGGCTGAACTTGGCACGCATCATGCCGCAATAGCGGCAGCGGGGATATTTTTTCAGCTCGTCCTTAAGCGGATCTTTGTCCTTGGGCAGGTCTTTCACTAGGCCGTTCTTGTCGGTCCAGGCCATGGGGCTCATGGGCTTGTCCGCAGCGAAGGCCGCACCGGTTGCCGCAAGGACTGCGCCCGTGGAAGCTGTGGCAAGGAGCTTTCTGCGTGTGATGGTCATAGTCGTTTCCGTTTGTCTTTCGGTAAGTTGCAAATATAGTCTGCACATTGCTCGCGCCTGCGCAGGCGGGCGAGACAAAAAAACAGACCCTTGGATAACTCAGGCGAAGACGGGAACGGGCGGGCCGCGGACGACACCGAAACGATGGCTTGGGGCGGACGCGTGGCTGTCCTCCCAGTCGGATGAATGATCGGCGGCGATGATCCCGGACGGGAGCGGAAGCGGATCGGCTTCGGCGCATATGGCGTTGCCCGAGGCGCTGGCCATGCTGCAGACCGGACAGGCCTGCACACTACCGTTGGCAGGGACGGACCGCTCGCCGTCCCCCCGCACACCCGACGCGGGTAAAGGGGTGCAAAGGCCGAAAATGCCCAGCCTGCCGCCCAAGGGGCCGCCGCCCGCCACCGCCGCCAGCGCGCTCAGGTGATCCGCCGCGGCGAGCGTCTGCATCACCAGCAACGCAACCGCCAGACGTACCGCAGGCAGGCTGCGGCGCAAGCGCGCGATGAGAGGCGGGCGATGCAACAAGATCACAATCCTTATTCTTTACACGCACTTCGCGCGCAGAATGCACCGCCGACGCGGTTCTTGCAAGCGGCCGTGGCATCGCGTCACCGCGGCGGCGTTTTCCAACCGCCCCTTAACCTCGCGTCAACCACGGGCGCGCTATGAGGCGGAAGTGCTGTCGCGTGAACAGGTATGTGTGATGAGTAAGCGGGTATGTTGCGTCGGTAGCGTATCGCGGTCTAGAGCGGGTTTCCGTTGCCCTGGAACCGGAAACCGCTCTAGACGCAGCCGCCGGAACGAGTCCTCCGTCATCGCGAAGAGGAGGGCCGTGTGATGCGGCCCCAAGACGAACCGGCCCCTTTCCCAGCATCCCCCGAGGCGGGAGAGGCCGTGCGCGCCTGGCTCGTCCATCTTGCGGCTGAAAGACATTATGCCACCAATACGCTTGATGCCTATGAGCGCGATGTGCGGCAATTTTTCACCCATCTGCACACGCATTACGAGCGCCCGCCAGGCTTGCGCGACCTGAACCGCCTGACGCCGCGGGAGATGCGCGGCTTCATGGCCGCCCGCCGCGCCGAGGGGGCATGCAGCCGCTCGCTCTCGCGCCAGATGTCGGCGCTGCGCACGTTCTTCCATTTTCTGGAGCGCGCCGATCTGCTGAAGAACCGCGCGGTGCTGGCGGTCGCGCTTCCCAAAGTGCCGTTCTCGATCCCGAGGCCGCTGACCGTGCCGAAGGCCAAGGACGTCATGACGGAAGCCGCCGACGCCCCCGCTCGCGATCAGGAAAGGTGGGTCGGAGCGCGGGATCGCGCGGCGCTCCTCCTGCTCTACGGCGCGGGATTGCGCATCTCCGAAGCGCTTGGCCTCGCCCGCCGCGACGCGCCGCTGCCGCCGCGGGATATCGTGCGCGTAAAGGGCAAAGGGGGCAAGGAGCGCATCGTGCCGGTCTTGCCGGTCATCCAGAGCGCGGTGGAGGCTTACATCGCGCGCTGTCCCTGGCCGCTGCCGCCGGAGAGTCCGCTGTTCCTCGGCGTGCGCGGCGGCCCTTTGAGCCCGCGAATCCTGCAGTTGCTGATGGAGCGCATGCGCGAAGGTCTCGGCCTGCCGGAGACGGCGACGCCGCACGCGCTGCGTCATTCCTTCGCCACGCATCTGCTGGGCACGGGCGCCGACCTGCGCTCCATCCAGGAGCTTCTCGGCCACGCCAGCCTGTCAACGACACAGATCTACACCGAGGTGGACCGCGCCACGCTGCTGAAGGTCTACGACCGCGCTCACCCCCGCGGCAAGCCGCCCGTGTGACGGAGAAGGCCATTGCGGTAACCCGCCAGCCGGATTTATGGTCGCCGGAAATATGGAGGCCCGCATGACACAAGAACCGGCCTACTGGCCGTCCGAAATCCGCCTGAACGCCGCCAAGGATCAGGTTCACATCGCCTTCGAAGGCGGCGAGAGGTATGAGCTCAGCGCGGAATACTTGCGCGTTTTCAGCCCCAGCGCCGAGGTGCAGGGACACGCGCCGTCCGAACGCAAGGTGGTCGGCGGCAAGAAGAGCGTCACCATCACCACCATCGAGCCCGTCGGCAATTACGCCATCAAGCCGGTGTTCAGCGACGGCCACGACACCGGGCTCTACACCTGGCTCTACTTACGCGACCTCGGCGCGCACCACGACAGGCTGTGGTCGCAATATCTTTCCGAGCTGGCGGAACGCGGCTTCACCCGCTGAGCGATCTCTCGGCGCCAGCGTTTTCGCGTGCGTAACGTCGCCGCATGTGTCCGCCTTGCCGCAGAGAAGACAAAATATTCCCTTTACGTGCAGAATATTCGTTAGTGTTGCGTCGGGGGCGTATTATGGGTCTTTTCCAGAGTTTGAGGCAGCCGGTGGTGGAACAGGATCCCCGCAGGCTGCTCGAACAGGCGTGGGAGTCTTTCAATCAGGGCGGCAAGCTCATGGCCCAGGGCAACCTGGACCAGGCGGACGGTAAATTCAGCAACGCTCTCAGCACCTTCCGCGAGATGCGCCACAAGAAGGGCCTCGCGGCGGTCAGCCTCAATCTCGGCGTACTCGCACAGAAGCGCGGCGATCTCGGCCAGGCGCTCGAAATGCTCAACGAGGCCGCCAAGTTTTTCAGCGAGATGGACGATAAGGCCGGTGTGCGGGTCGTGCTGGTCAAGAGCGTTGAGGTGTTCGACGCCGCGGGCCGCGCCTGCCAGCTGCGCGGCAATTTCGCCTCGGCGGAGAAGATGCACCTGCGGGCGCTGCACATGGCGGAGCAGCTTGGCCTGAAGGAAGCGCTGGCCGATCAATACAACGGCCTGGGCGTCGTCTATCTGGATATGGGCGATTTGCGGCGTGCGGAGGAAATGTTCTCCAAGTCGCTGAGGCTGAACGAGGAACTGGCGCGCAAGGTCGAGGTCGCCAGGCAACGGGGCAATCTGGCCACCGTCTATGCGGCCGGAGGCAATCTCAACCGCGCCAATGAGATGCATATGGCGGCGATGCGCGTTTTCCAGGAGCTGGGAAACGTCGAGGGCATCGCCATTCAATGCGCCAATATGGGCAGCCTCGCCTGCGACCATGGCGACCACGCCCTCGCCGAGCGGCTCTGGCAGCAGGCGCTGGCGCATTTCGAGAAGCTGGATCGCAAGGCTGGCGCGGCCAGGACCTACAGCAATCTCGGCCTGCTCTGGGAACGCAAGGGCAACCGCAACGCGGCGTGCACGCATTGGCGCAAGGCCCGCGACCTCTGGCGGGTCATCGGCAATCCGGATATGGAAGCCAAGATGGAGCGCCTCCTGCAACAGGCCGGAGCCTGAGAGGAACGCCGCCGCTCAGGCTGCCGCGGGACGCGGCGGGGGCGGCGGCGCCAGCCTGCGGTTCACATTGTCCCAGCGCCAGCAACTGGCGTTGGTCAGATGAACGCCGCCCATCCAGCGGTCGAGGCGGCGGAAGTCGATGGCGTCCTTGCGGCCCGTCAGGGTGGTTACGCCGAGGCCGGTGAGCTTCAATTCGGCGCCCAGATAGGCCTCGCGCTGTTCGTCCGAGAAATCCGGCGAGAACCCGAACCGCAGCCCGGCCACGAACGGCGCCGCGCCCGCCGCCAGTGCGTCGAGAATGCGCCAGAACACCCAGTCCCCCATGAACGGCGCTTCCTCGTGCTCCTCGAACGTCTCGAACAGCGCGGCAGGCGTGCGCACGCCCTCCTGGATCATCGCGAGGATGAAGGTCTCCGTGCGCGTCAGTCCGGTGGCCGCATCCGGCAGTTCTTCCAGATGCCGCATGATCGCGGGCCGGAGAAAAGGCAAAGCGGAAGTGTCGTAACGCATCAGCGCCGCCCATTCCTCCGGCGTCGCGCCGCGGAACGCGGCCCAGGCGCTTTGCGCGACCAGGAACTGGGTCTCGCTGACGGGCTTTTTCAGTTTCAGATGCGTGCGCAGGCGGGACGGCGTTTCCTGCGCCAGGAAGGCTCCCGCCTGAATGAGCGACAGGCGCGCATGAAGGGCTTCCTGAGCGACGAGCAGATCGAGGATTTGCAGTAGCTGCAACTGGTCGTAGAGGTCGTGCTCGAACCAGAGAATGATCTCGGAATAGGCGCCGAGACTGCTCATGATGCGGTCACGCTCGGCAAAGGAGGCGGCAATCTCGTCCGGGTCGCCCCACCCTTGCGCGCTGAGATAATCGATGCGGATGGCCGTGAGTTCTTCGGGCGTATCCGTCAGCGGCACCGGCCCTTCATGCAGGATATCGCGCCAGCACAGGATTTCGCCGTTGATGCGCGCCTGGCGCATCCTCTCGCCTGCGGCGTCACCATTGGTGATAATGAGGCTCGTCATGTCTCCCCCTCAGCCTCGGCCGCGATAGGGCGGAACGCCCTGATCCGGCAGCCATACCCCTTCCGGGGGAGCGCCGGTCTGCCAGAAAATGTCGATCGGGATGCCGCCGCGCGGATACCAGTAGCCGCCGATACGTAGCCACTCGGGCGCGAGGCGCTCCACCAGCCGCTTGCCGATGGCCAGCGTGCAGGTCTCATGGAATGTGCCGTGATTGCGAAAGGCGCCAAGATAGAGTTTCAGCGATTTCGACTCGATGATGTATCGCTTCGGCGCGTAGTCGATGACGAGATGGGCGAAATCGGCCTGTCCGGTGATCGGGCAAAGCGAGGTGAACTCGGGACAGGTGAAGCGCACGACGTAAAGCGCGTCTGGATGGGGGTTGGCGATGCGTTCGAGCTTCGCGGCGTCGGGAGACGAAGGTAGGGGCGCATGACGCCCGAGTTGAGTCAGGTCTTCCAGCCCGTTTTGCCCGGCTTCGTTACTCATCACGCTTTCCGCCCCCGGTAGATGCATCCTTCATGGCATGCCGGGCGCCAAATGTGAACCTCGGAAAGACCTGTAATCCGTTCCTCCAGCCGCCCCCAGATCCATGCGGCGAGGTTTTCGAGCGTTGGGACGCCCAGCCCCGGAACGTCCTCGTTCAGGAATCGGTGATCGAGCGCCAGCCGGACGCCCTCCATGGCCTCCGCCAGGTCCCGGAAATCCACGACGACGCCGGTTTCCGGACCGGGCTCGCCTGCGACAGTAATACGCACACGGAACGAATGGCCGTGAATGCGCGAAGCGGGATCGCCGGGCACGCCGGTGGGAATGGCGTGCGCCGCTTCGAATGAAAACTCCTTGTAGACCTGCATACGGGGGCGCCTTGGCGTGGGATGTCCTGGTTGTCTGCCGTGTCACTTAGCGCAAGGAGGCAGCCGAGGGAAACATTTCCCGATCTCAGGGTTGCCGAAGCACGTTAGCAGAAAATCCGGGGGGAGCGAGGTGTCGGATCGCCGCGAAGAAAGGCGTCCCGCGACGGCCGCCGCCGCGAAGAAAGGCGTCCCGCGACGGCCGCCGCCGCGCAGCGCGGAACCTTCCGCCGGAGAGAGATTAACCCTTCTCGCGCATCAGCCGCGCCTTCTGGCGGTTCCAGTCGCGCGTCTTCTCGGCCTCGCGCTTGTCGTGCAGCTTGCGGCCTCTCGCGAGCGCCAGTTCGAGCTTCGCGCGGCCGCGATCGTTGAAATAGAGTTTCAGAGGCACCAGCGTCATGCCCTCGCGCCGCACCGCGCCGATCAGCCTGGCGATCTGCCGCTTGTGGAGCAGGAGCTTGCGCGGCCGCCGCTCCTCGTGATTGAAGCGGCTGGCCTCGGCGTAGGCGGGGATATAGGCGTTGATGATGTAGATCTCGCCGCCTTCCTCGCTGGCGTAGGACTCGGCGATGTTCGATTTGCCCTGACGCAGCGACTTCACCTCCGAGCCGGCCAGGGCGATGCCGGCCTCGAACACCTCCAGGATGTCATAGGCGTGCCGTGCCTTGCGGTTTTCCGCCACGACCTTGCGCGGCGGGCCTTTCTGCGCCGTTGCCATGGGGAACCCGTCTCAAGCCGCCGCCGTCTCCAGGAGACCCACCTTCACCAGCGCGTCCGTAACGGTGCGGCGGCTCGCCTCGGAGAGCGGGGCGAGCGGCAGGCGGACCTCCGATCCGCAGAAGCCGAGACGCTCGGCGGCGTATTTCACCGGCACGGGGTTGCTTTCCACGAACAGCGCCTCATGCAGCGGCAGCAGGCGATCGTGCAACTCGCGGGCGCGGCCGAACTCGCCTGCGAGGCAGGCATTCTGGAATTCGGCGCACAGCTTCGGCGCGACATTGGCCGTCACCGAGATGCAGCCGTGACCGCCATAGACCATGAAGCCGAGCGCCGTGGCGTCCTCGCCGGAGAGCTGGTTGAAATCCTCGCCGATCACCGCACGCTGGTGGCTGACACGGACCACATTGGCGGTCGCGTCCTTCACACCGGCAATGTTCGGCAAAGCGAACAGCCGCGCCATTGTCGCCACCGACATGTCGATCACGCTGCGGCTGGGGATGTTGTAGATGAGAATTGGGATGTCGGCGGCGTCGTTCAGCGCCTTGAAGTGCTGATAAAGCCCCTCCTGCGTCGGCTTGTTGTAGTAGGGGGTGACCACCAGCGCCCCTTGCGCGCCTGCGGCCTTGGCGTGCCGGACCAACTCGACCGCCTCCTTGGTGCTGTTCGAGCCTGCCCCGGCGACGACCGGGACGCGGCCCGCCGCCCGGCGGACGCAGGCCTCGACCACGCGCTGATGCTCGTCATGGGAAAGCGTCGGCGACTCGCCGGTTGTGCCCACGGGGACGAGGCCGTGCGTCCCGGACTCGATCTGGTGATCGACCAGTCTGCAGAAGGCATCCTCGTCGAACGCGCCGTTGTCGAATGGCGTGATCAGCGCCGTGAACGATCCCTTGAACATGGAAAAACCCTTCGAATTACCGGGGCGTACGCACATGGCGCCGCGGACATGGCCCAAGTGAACGATAGAGATTTCTGCGCAGCTGGGCAAGCTGGGCGCCGAAGCTTTCCCGCGTATGTCACAACGCTCCGGCTGGAAGCGATACGCAAAAACGCGGAGGGCGGCGCGCGGCGCACGGTATGTGAATCTTGACTCCGGAATCAAGCTTTTGCCTTATCTAGGCGTAAAAGATTGCACGTCAATATCGACACCCGCTGGATAAAGACGCTGGTAGGCCCCCGATGCCCCTGATCTCACTGCGATCGACTTATGTGCTGCGAACCGTCGCGGTGTTTATCGCGGTCAGTATTTGTACGGCCGTGCTGTTCACCCTCAAGCCGTGGCCGGAGCATGCCGGGAGCGCGGCGAGTTCTCCTGAAGACGAGACGCCTGCAACCGCTGAACTCGTGTCCGGCGTGACGGAGATCAGCCGCCGCGAGATCGTCCCGGCGGGCGGGCGGACGGCGGCGGCGACCAGCGAGGAACCTTCCCCCTCAGCTTCGCAGGCGGCGCAGGACGCGAAGGCGGACGGGACGGACAAGGCGGGCGTCGAGGAGACGGCGGCGGCCTCGCTGGCTGAAGCCGACGCGGCGCTGGCCGAAGAGAGCGCCCCGGACCCGGCCCCCGTGCAACTCGCTGCGCGGTCGCCGGACGACGATCCCGGACCTTTGACCACGCAGGCCACGCCCCAACGGCCCGCAGCGAAGCTGTCTAAGGCCGAGGCGGACAAGGCGCTCAAGCCGCTCCTCGATGCGAGCATTCCGGATAGCGAGCTTGACGCGCTCAAGGCGTATGCGAGACGCATCTACCGCGACGACTATGACGAAGCGAAGCCTTATCTGAAGAAAATCAAGGACCCCGTCGCGAAGAAGCTGGCGCTCTGGTACTACTACCGGGCAGGGGGGCCGGATGCGAGCGCAGACGAGATCGCCGCTTTCCGCGCCGCCAATCCCCTGTGGCCAAGCCGTGACAAGCTTGCCGAACGGGCTGAGGAAGCCCTGTTCTGGCGCGAGGACGATCCGCGCAAGATCGCGGCCTATTTCCGCGGCAGGCCGCCGGAGACCGCCACGGGACGGGCGGCGCTCGGCGGCACGTTCCTGAAGCTGGGCAAGACTGGAGAAGGCCGTCGGCTCATCCGCCGCGCCTGGCGCGAGGCGCGGTTCACGCCCGCCATCGAGGCCCGGATCAAGGAGAGGCACGGCGGCGCGCTGCGGGCCGAGGATCATAAGGCGCGTATCGACTATCTGCTGATGCAGGACAGCAAGTCTCTTCTCCCGACCGTGGAACGTCTTCTCCCCCATATCGACAAGAAATGGCAGACGCAGGTGAAAGCCTGCATGGCCGCCGTGAAACGCTCCAAGAAAGCCGCTGACAAGCTGGCGAAGCTCGATCCGGCCGTCAGGGATCAGCCCGTCGTCCTCTTCCTGCGCGCCCGCGCCGCCCGCCGCGCAGACAAGGACAAGGAGGCGTGGAACCTGCTCCGGTCTGCGCCGCCCGCGGGCGACAGCGAAAAGCTCGTCGATCCGGAGCGCTGGTGGTCCCAGCGCGAAGCTCTGGTCCGCACCGCGCTGAACACGGGCAATCCGAAGAGTGCCTACACCATCGTCAAGGACCACCCCACCGCCCTGCCCCCGGAGGACATTTCCGAGGCCGAGTTCCTTTCCGGCTGGATCGCGCTGCGCTTTCTCGACCGGCCCAAGGCGGCGCGCCGCCATTTCATGGCCTCGGCGGCGGCAGGCGGCCTGCCCTACCGGCGGGCGCGGGCGGCTTACTGGGGAGGGCGCGCCGAGCTTGTGCTGGGGAACAGGCGCGCCGCGACGGCCCGTTTCGCCGAAGCCGCGCAGCACAGCCACAACTTCTATGGCCAGCTTGCCCATCAGATGATCGACGCCAAGGACGCAAAGCTCACCCTGCGGACCTATGTGCGGCCCACGGCGCGGGAAATCGCCGATTTCGTCAAGCTTGACGTCATGCGCGCCATGGTGATCGCGGAAAAGGCCGACCTCGACAGCGTCGTGGCCATCTTCCTGTTCGATCTGGCGCGGAACATCACCAGCGCGGCGGACATGACCCTTGCCGCGGAACTGGCCACGCGCGTCACGCGTCCGAATGTCGCCGTGCGCATGGCGAAGATCGCGCTGAACCGCGGCTATCCGACGGAGCACTACGCCTATCCCGACGCCCTGCCGGATTACAAACCGCTGAGCAAGGAACAGAATCTGGAGGCCGCGCTCGTCAGCGCGGTGACCCGGCAGGAAAGCGAGTTCCATCAGGGAACCGTCTCCTCGGCGGGCGCGGTCGGGCTGATGCAGGTTCTGCCTTCCACGGGGAAGGAGACGGCGAGGATGCTGTCCGTCAAATTCGAAAAAAAGAAGCTGAAGAGCGACCCGGCCTACAACGTTTCGCTCGGGACGGCGTATCTGCACCGGCTCATGGTCAGCTACGACGGCTCCTACATCATGACGCTCGCCGGATACAACGCCGGGCCGGGGCGTGTGCGCAACTGGTCGGAGCAGTTCGGCGATCCGCGGAGTCGGAAGGTCGATCCCATCGACTGGATCGAGCGCATTCCTTTCACCGAGACGCGCAGATATGTGCACAAGATCATGGAAAGCGCCCAGGTCTACCGCTCCCGCCTGCGAGACGGGCGTGCGAGGCTCCGGCTCGCGCAGGATCTTTACCGCGGGCGGAAGGACCAGCCGAAGTTCATGCTGTCGCTGGCCGACGGGAGGGATTAGGCGGGTGACACCGGTGCGGCTGTTGCGGTGGACCAAACCATCGGGACGATGCCGCGAGCGCGGCGCGACACCGGGTCACGCCGCACCGTCACACGCCGCCCGGCTACTCCAGCGCGTCCGGCGCGGGCGCCTTGTCGCGCAACAGCTTGTAGGTGATCGAGTCCACCAGGGCCTCGAATGACGCATCGACGATGTTCGGCGATACGCCCACCGTGAACCAGCGGTCATGCGTGTCCCGGTCATGCGTCTCGATCAGCACGCGCGTCACGGCGTCGGTGCCGCCGGTCAGGATGCGCACCTTGTAATCGACCAGCTCCAACCCGCGGATGAAGTCCTGATACTTGCCGAGATCGCGGCGGAGCGCCGTGTCGAGCGCATGCACCGGGCCGTTGCCCTCGCCGACATTCATCACCATTTCGCCCGCCACGCTGACTTTCACCGTCGCCTCCGAAACCGTCTTGAGCTGGCCGAGCGCGTTGTGGCGCCGCTCGACCATGACGCGGAAACTCTCGATGGAGAAATATTCGGGCACCTCGCCGAGCATCCGCCGCGCCAGCAGCTCGAATGACGCGTCGGCTCCTTCGTAGGCGTAGCCCGCCGCCTCGCGCTGCTTCACCTGCTCCAGAAGCTGGACGACATGCGGATCGTCGGCACGCACGGCGATGCCGACGCGCTCCAGCTCGGCGACGATGTTCGAGCGCCCGGCCTGGTTCGAGACCAAGAGCTTCCGCGTATTGCCGACGGACTCCGGTGGGACGTGCTCATAGGTGCGCGGGTCCTTCTGCACGGCGGAAACATGGATGCCGCCCTTATGCGCGAAGGCCGATTCGCCGACATAGGCCGCCGAGCGGTTTGGCGCGCGGTTGAGAATTTCGTCCAGGAGCCGCGAGGCGTGGGTGAGTTTGCGCAGCCGCTCCGGCGTGACGCCGGTCTCGAAGCGGTCGGCGAAATCGGCCTTGAGCATCAGCGTCGGGATGATGGACGAGAGATTGGCGTTGCCGCAGCGTTCGCCCAGCCCGTTGAGCGTGCCCTGGATCTGCCGCACGCCCGCCCGCACGGCGGCCAGCGTGTTGGCGACGGCGTTCTCCGTGTCATTGTGGGTATGAATCCCGACATGGTCGCCGGGCACCGTCTTCACCACGTCCGCCACGATGGCTTCGACCTCATGCGGCAGCGTGCCGCCATTGGTGTCGCACAGCACGACCCAGCGCGCGCCCGCCTCATAGGCCGCCTGCGCACAGGCGAGCGCGTAGTCGCGGTTGGCCTTGTAGCCGTCGAAGAAGTGCTCGCAATCGACGAGCAGCTCCCGCCCCGCCTCGCGCACGGCCCGAACGGACTCGGCGATGGCCTCCAGGTTTTCCGCGTTCGACACGCCGAGCGCGACCTCGACATGATAGTCCCAGGTCTTGGCGACGAGGCAGACCGCGTCCGCCTCCGCCTCCAGGAGTTCCGCGAACCCCGGATCGTTGGACAATGACCGCCCTGCCCGCTTCGTCATGCCGAAAGCCGTGAGGCGCGCATTGGCGAAGTGACGCTTCTCGGCGAACAGCGCGCTGTCGGTGGGATTGGCGCCCGGATAGCCGCCCTCGATGTAATCCAGCCCGAGGTCGTCAAGCGCCCGCGCGATAAGGAGCTTGTCCTCCAGCGAGAGGCTCACCCCTTGCGTCTGCGCGCCGTCGCGCAGCGTGGTGTCGAAAAGATAAAGGCGGGCTTTGGTCATGACTGGTACTCGGTTCTTGTTTTGAGATGCGGTTGTCGGGTTGGTGGCCGGCGCCTGAGATCAGGTGTCGTGGTCGGGATGCTGATGGCAAATAATGCCCGCGTAGTGCGGCGAGACCTTCGCTTTTTCCTCCGCTGAGCGCGTGGGCAGGCTCGGCAGGCCGTGGACGTAGCTGAGGGCGCTTTCCTCGCCGACCTGGATGACGGGCGGCGCGGCTTCCGCGTCGTCCAGCGCGCCGATGAAGACCTCGATGTGTCTCTTGCCGTCCGGCTCGAAGGTAAGCGGCGTACCGCATTTGGGGCAGAAGCCGCGCTGCACCTTGTTGGAGGAGCGGAAGCGCGCCGGTTCGCCCCTGGTCCAGACGAGGTTCTTCGCCGTCACCAGCGGGGCGAAGAAATTGCCGGTCGCCTTCTGGCACATGCGGCAATGGCAGATGGAGGCGCGCCCCAGTCCGCCTTCGATGCGGAAGCGTATCGCGCCGCACTGGCAGCCGCCGGTCAGAACGGGCGGCGTTTCGGCGGATTGTGGAGGGAGGTTCCCGCTCACCGCGCCGCCTCCCAGGTCGTTACGATCTCGCCCGTCGCGGGGTCTTTGGCGTCCTTCAGCGTGATGCCCTTTTCCGCCAGATCGTCGCGGATGCGGTCGGCCTCGGCCCAGTTCTTCGCTCTCCGCGCTGCGAGCCGCTGCTTGACCAGTTCCTCCACCTCCGTCTCGTCGGCCGCCCCCGCCGCCTCTCCGCCGAGGCTGTAGCCGGTCTCGCCCGTCTCGACATGCAGGATCCGCCGCCGCTCGATCCGCGCACGCTGGCCGGAAAAGCCCAGCATGTGCAGCGCCGCCGCCAGCCCGTCGCCGGCTTCGATCGCGGCCAGGAAGCCTTGCTGGAACGCGAGCACGGTCTCAAGCCAAAGCTCGCCGAGCAAAAGATCGCGCGAGGCGTAGCGGTAATAGAAGGAGCCGGCGGGCGCGCCCA
>JBNKDX010000011.1:0-15370 GCA_050288485.1 Rhodomicrobiaceae bacterium
CCAGGTCCAGGTCAACCTGCTCCGCTTTGGCGGCCAGTTTTTCGCCCAGGGCAAAACCCTCATCGCTGAGGAACATGGCTGCGCCCAGGCCGGCCCCATTGGCGACCGTTTCGACGACTTCGCGGCGCACCGCATGGCGCTTCTGGCCATGTGCCAGTTCGGCGAGGCGGTAGCGTCATTCCACCCTCGGCTCGCGCCCGCCATCAACATCGCACGCATCCGCGAAGCTCTGGCCGCAAATGCGGTGCCGGTCTGGACGCCGTGGCCAATAGCCGACGGTCTCGACGCGGTGCCCGCCAGTTGGGATATCACGTCCGACAGCCTCGCCGCATGGCTCGGCGGCAGGCTCGGCGCGGTACGGCTTTTGCTGCTGAAATCCGCCGAACCGCCGCCGCAGCCCGTCAGCGTGGGGGACCTCGTCAAATCGGGCATAGCCGATCCGGCTTTCGCACATTATCTTGAGGGGAGCGGGCTTGACGCATGGTGGCTCGGTCCCTCGGCGCTTCCCGGCCTGACGGCGATGATCGACGGCGAAAGCGCGTGCGGTGTCCCAATTCGAAACGGAAAGGACTGATGGCGGAGCCAATTCGTAGAGACAGCGAGTTCTGATGAGCAGGCATCCACAAAAGCCACGTCTCGCCTGGGCGCTGACCGGCTCGGGCCATTTCTTCACCGAATGCATGGATCTGATGCACGAAATCGGTGAATTGGACGTTTTCGTCAGCAAGGCCGGGGCCGAGGTGGTGCGCATGTACAAGCATGACCTTGCCGTGCTACCCGAGCCCGCACGCGTCTTCCGCGACACCACGGCCAGCGCTGCGCCGGTCGGCGGCTTCTATCACGGCGCCTATCACACGCTGGTAGTCGCGCCCGCGACCTCCAACACCGTGGCCAAATTCGTCTGGGGTATCTCCGACAACCTCGCCACCAATGTCTTCGCCCAGGCGGGCAAGTGCCGCGTCCCCATCATCGTCTTCGCCTGCGACAGCGCGCCGGAAATGGAGAGCATGGCGCCGAGCGGCATGGTGAAGGTCTATCCGCGCAAGGTGGATCTGGACAATGTCGAGCGCCTGAAGACTTTCGAGGCCACCACCGTCGTCGATTCCATCGAAGCCCTCCGCGCAGCGCTGAGCGAACGCATCACATGCCTGAGCGCCTCCTCTTCCTGACCGGGCGGCTCGCCAGGCCGCGCCTGGAGAAAATCGCCGCGCGCACCGATTTCGGCGGGCGGAGCTGGCGTATCGCCGATCTCGGCGTCAAGGTCGCGGCGCTGATGACGGAAGCCATCATCAAGCGGCGGCTGGAGGCTCCGGTCGAAGCCGACCGCGTGATCATCCCCGGGCGCTGCCGGGTCGATCTCGACGCGCTGTCGGCGCATTTCGGGACGCGGTTCGAGCGCGGACCGGAAGAGTTGAAGGATCTGCCGCGTCATTTCGGCAAGCATGGCGCCCAGCCTGACCTTAGCCGCCACAATATCCGCCTCTTCGCCGAGATCACGGACGGGCCGATGATGGACGTGGCGGCGATCCTGGCGCGGGCAAAAGAGATGACGCGCGCAGGGGCGGACGTCATTGACCTGGGCTGTCGTCCCGACACGCCGTTCCCGCATCTGGAGGAGACGATCGCGGCGCTGAAGGCGGCGGGGCTCAAGGTGAGCGTGGATTCGGCGGACGAAGACGAGTTGCGGCGCGGCGCGCTGGCGGGCGCCGATTTCCTCCTGAGCCTCAACGAGACGACGCTGCATCTCGTGGACGGCACGGGCGCGGCGCCGGTTCTCATCCCCGAGCCGCACACCGATCTGGACTCGCTCATCCGCGCTGCGGACGCCATGGAGCGCGCCGGGCGGCCCTATATCTGCGATCCCATCCTCGATCCGATCCATTTCGGCTTCACCGCTTCGATCCTGCGCTATGCCGAATTCCGCCGCGCGCGTCCACAGGCTGAAATACTGATGGGCACGGGCAACCTGACCGAACTCACCGACGCGGACTCCGGTGGCGCGACGGCCATGCTGCTCGGCATCTGCTCGGAGCTGAACATCCGCAATGTGCTCACCGTGCAGGTCAGTCCGCACACGCGCCGCACCGTCGAGGAGCACGACGCCGCCCGCCGCATGATGTACGCCGCGCGCACCGATGACAGCCTGCCGCGCGATTACACCGACGCACTGCTCTCGCTGCACGGGCGTGATCCGTTCGCGGCCAGTCCGGCGGAGGTTTCGCAACTGGCGGCGGAGGTGCACGACGCCGCGTACCGCATCGAGGTGACGGAGGACGGGATCCACGTGTTCAACCGCGCGCTGCATGCGGTGGCGCCCGAGCCGTTCGCGTTCTACCCGCAGCTCGGCGTGGAGGCCGATGGCGGGCACGCGTTCTATCTCGGCGTGGAACTGGCGCGGGCGGAGATCGCGTGGCAGCTCGGCAAGCGGTATGTGCAGGACGAGGGCCTGCGCTGGGGTGCGGCGGCGGATCTGGGAGGGGAGGATTTGACGAAGCTGAAGGCGGCTGGGACGACGCTGTCGCACGCTATCCGCGCGATCGTGCCGGGGCTTCCGAAACGCCATGAGGATTGAGCCGTCATGCCCATGATCCGCGAAAGCATCGTTATCACCACGGACGCCGAGGGTGCCCCCCATATCGCGCCGCTTGGCCTCATCGAGGAGGAGGGCGGATTTGCCGTCGCGCCTTTCGCGCCATCGCGGACGCTCGACAATCTGCGCGCGCGGCCGGTCTTCACCGCCAACGTCACCGACGACGTGCGCGTCTTCGCAGGCTGCCTCACCGGGCGGCGCGACTGGCCGGTGGTGCGCGCAGAACGGGTTGTGGGATTTTGGCTTGCGGGCGCACATGCCCATCGCGAGTTGGAGGTGGTGCGCGTCACCGAAGATGAATTGCGCCCCCGCTTTCATGCTCGCGTCGTCCATGAGGGGGCGCATGGCCTCGCGCCGGGGTTCAACCGGGCGCAGGCGGCGGTGATCGAGGCGTCCATCCTGGTGAGCCGCTTGCACATGCTCGCCGAGGAGAAGATCCGTACCGAACTCGCCTATTTGGAAATCGCCATCGGCAAGACGGCAGGCGAGCGCGAGGCCGAGGCCTGGGGCTGGCTGATGGAGCGGATCGAGGCGCATTTCTCAGGGCGAATCGGCGTCTGATCCTGGTTGCATGCGCGGTTCACGCCATTCGCCTGCTGCGGTCTGCCCGGCCCGGGGTATAAGATGAGGTGCGGCATCGCCTTGCTCAGGCGTTCGCCCAGCGGCCGTGAATGATGTTCGTCTTGCCAAGCTCCCGAACTGGCTCCATCTCTTTCCTTGATGTTTTTTGCGCACGGGAGACGCGCGAGCGGAACACGACCGCAAGTCGCGAAACACGAAGAGCTTGAGTGCGACGAAGATGCCGAAGCCGATGACGGCGACCAGCACGGCCTGAACGATGTGATGCCGGAAATGCAAGCGGCCGACGAACAGTTCCAGACACAGCATGTTGATGGCCCAGGCGGCGATGTAGACCAGCGTGTACCGCAATAAGGCCGCTCGCGGCGCGGCGGAGCCGCGAAAGACGAATGCTTTATTGAATAGGAACGAATAAAGTATACCTATAGCAAAAACGAGCGTCGCCGCTTGCTTTACACCTAAGCCCAAAGCAGTGAAGGCCGCGTAGAGACCATAATATGTAATATTGCTCTTCAGTCCGACGAGCAGGAAACGCAGGAGCTGGGCGAAAGTGTGCAGAGAGCGCGTCGGCCGCGAACCCGAAGCGGCTCCGCTTTGCGCGGTGAATGAGATACCGTTTTCGGTCATGATGCGCGCCTTCGCGCGACGGCAACCAGCGATGTGCCGAATGGCAGCGTCATATCGCGGCCGATGGCGGCGCGCTCGAACGCGAACGCCCGTCTGGCGAAATTCGCCAGCCTGCCGCCGGCGCTGTGATGTCCCACGGCGTCCTTTGGGGTTGTCACCTTCCGCAGGCCGAGCGCACTCGGCAGTGTGCGGAGGAGGAACAGAGGCGGCACCAGCGCCGAAAAGAAATAGCTGACGAAGCGCACATCGAATCCCGCACGCGCCAGAGCGTGCGCGAGCGTCGATCGCGAGTAGCGGCGCTGATGCCCGGCATAGTCGTCATCCGATGACCAGAGCCAGCGGAGGGCGGGAACTGTCACATAGACGTGTCCGCCGGGCGCCAGAACATCCAGGCAGTCGGCCAGAAAGCCGACGTCATCGGCGTTGTGCTCGATGACGTCGAACAGGCCCAGCGCCGCGACGGCGCCCGGCCTGAACAGCATGCGGTCGAAAGGAGCCTTCACCACGGTCAGTCCGCGATGATGGGCGATGCGCGCCGCGTCGTCTCCCGGCTCGATGACGATACAGGAATGCCCGCGCCGGACCAGATCCGACGATACGAAACCGTTGCCGCCTCCAACATCGACGATCGGCCCCGCCGGGGCGAAGCGCGCGAGTACGGTATTGATGACGTCATTGCGATGCGCGAACCAGAATGAGGTTGCCTCTATTTGAGCCAGACTGCTATGAGCCTCGGCCGGGTAGGAAACGGATGCGTTGCGGCTCGCGATCCACATCCGGTCGGCGATCTCAACCAGTCCGGTTCCAGCCTCCAACAGAAGCGCGCGTTCAGCAGCAGCGGTTTTCATCGGTCCTTCGTGTCGTTGCGGAGCGTCTGGCGGAGCATGTCGCACAGCGCCAGTTCAATCGTTCATACGGAACTCTAATCTTCTTCCGCACCCCGGATGCGATCATTCCGTGAGGAACCCGAGAGTGGGACGGTGACAGACGATTTCTGTGGAGGTGTCTTCAGGATGTCGACCAAAGCGATGGTGTAGCCCCATTTTTCGCCCTTGAAGGCGGTTCTTTGGAATTCGCTATGAGGTATTTGGGCTGCCGAGAGCGCAGCCAGGCCACGGTCGACTTCGCTATCGTTCAGGCCCAGCAAGGCGACGACGGATTTCTTCGCGATTGCCTTCCTTATGCTGGCGTCGATATGCGGCATGCCGAGAGCGGCTCCCGTCGGTGGCGCCAGCCGCGTATATCCCCAGAGATACATGGACTGTACTGAATTAAGATCGGTATGAGCGGTGGTGTTGCCGTACCAGAAGCCGATCGATCTCTGCGGCGGGACATGGCGGCCGACGAATGTCTGAAGGAAGAGCGCGCCTTTGAACACATCCCGCTCCCTCCCGACCAGTGCCTCCGCAGTGTTACGGCGGATATCATACTTTCCGGGAAAGCTTGCATAGACGGCCAGTGTCAGGGTGCAGGCGCATGTCGCGGTCAACGCGGCTTTTCCGGGCCGTATGGCCGCGGCGGCGACCGTTGCGGCGCCGAAAACGAGCCAGGGCCAGACGCTTGCGAAAGCAGCGACATGCGGGAACTCGGGGCGAGCAAACCAGATTGCGATGAACGCCAGCGGCAGGACATAGAGGCGCCATCGTTTTTCGGGCTTGGTGGCGCATTCCCACTCGCCGACCAGAACGATCAGCGCCAACAGGCTCGCCGGCAGCAGGTAGACCAGGTAATAGAACAACGATAGCGTCGCAATCTTGAAGATGATGTGAAGTACAAGTTCTAATGCGATAATCGATACGAGATACGACAATACGGCTATCCCGAATCTGCGGCGCTCGGAAGCGATGCCTTCGTAATGTCTCCACCAATAGACGCCAACGGTTGCGGCCAGCACCAGAGGAATGAGAGGGATAAATATCCTCTCTTCGAGAAATTTGCCGAAGGGAACGAACCAGTTGGCCCCGGTTCCTTGCAGCAGCGAACGCGTGATCTGCAACGTCGCCTGGACGATGGAGCCGCCGCCATCGGCGAAATGCGCCTGGTATGCGATGGAAAGGAGGGCGTGGGTGATCAGGAAGCCTGCCGCGACGGCGAGCGCGTGCATCGCGAGCCATCGCCTCCCTCTCCCGGCGTTCAGCAGCAGCCAGCCCGGGAAAAAGGCGGCGCCGATCGCCAGCAGCAGAAGGTTGCAGTTCGTCGCCAGACAATAGGCGACGCCTGCCGCCGCGTGCGCGCACAACGTGCGATGGCGGGGGGCGATGACGAATGCCAACGCTATCAGAAGGTAGACCGTGCCGAAGCCGTCATAATGCGTCCACAGCAGCGATCGCGGCAGCCAGGGCAGGAACGAAATCCACGCCGCGGCGAAGACGGCGGTCGCGCGGCCGTAATAGCGCTGCGCAATGGCGTATGCAGCGGCGGACGCACAGCTCAGAACGACGACGCGGCAGATCAGGTATCCGTTTTCGACGCCGAGCAGACTGGCGAACGCTCTTTCGAGAAATATGTAGGCGATCCGGGTGGAATAGTAGGTCTGACCGAAGCGGTCTATAGTCTGCTGAAAGTCATAGACATAGGAGGCGTAAACATAGGGATCGAGAAAACCCGCTTGGTTGATTAGAAAAGACGTCGTTGCCAGTCCAATGATGGGTAATGCGATGCATACGATCGGGGCAAGCGTCGATAGCCTAGGGATGTTGATTTTCGAAGCATATCCAAGAAATTGATAGGCTCTATAAGTAGAAATAAATGGCGTCATTTTTCACCCCCGGACTGTGTACAGTTCTTGTGTCGAAGAAAATGGTAACCCGGTCGGCAACGCCCCTTATTTGAGCCTATACAATCTCGTTTTCCCCAAAGCTCGCATAGTTTCAACGTCCCTGCGGCGGAGGGCATGAGCGTTTTCGAAAGACGAATAGTTTCTGCACCCCATAATCTCCATGGGGGGGGAGCAAAGAAGAGAAACGATTGAATTCCATATTTGTATTCGCGATGTCGATGTTGCCCCCAAGTAGTTTTGCAAAAATTGGTTTGATAACGCGGGTTGCGACGTAGTACGTACTAGAAAAATCGATAACAGCTTCGAGAACCATCGAATGGGATAGCGCCTCAACAAGCATTGGTTGGCGGACATATGTATTGAACGGGGGTTGCTGGATGGGGGGCAGATTCCATTCCTGCCTGAACGTGTTTAGGCGTTCCCAGCCTTCCACCGTGGCTTCCGACAACAACAACAGACCGCCGGGCCGTACGATGCGAGCGCATTCAGCGAGGCCCCGAGCCTGCATTCCCGCATCGGGAAGATTGATGATCACTCTGGTGACAATGGCGCTGTCATACGAGTTGTCTGACTCGCCATGCAGGTCGGTGATATCACCAGCTGCGAACTCCACGGAGCCGGAAAGCTGCGCCGGTAGCTTGGTCAAACGCTCGGTCGCAGAACTCACCATCTCCGGTACATAATCTACACCTTTTATTGAGATTTTCCGCTGCGCGGCATACTGCACGGTCGAGAATCCATTTGCGCAGCCGATGTCGATGACTCGTTGTCCGTCACGCAAATGGCGGGCGATTTCGTTGATCTCAAGTTCGATGACAGGCCGGTCTCCCCACGACGCCGCATGGCTCTGCCCTTCGCGAACGGCCTGAGAAGTCCAGAACTGCCTAATTTCTTCAAGCGTCATCTGAGCCATCTGAGCCCCCAAGAACTTTTGAAAACACCATGAACAACGCTGCCGTTGTACCTCTTCGCACCGAGCGTTTCCAAATCATCCGGGGCGTCAGGCGAAAGAACCGCAGGCCAAGAAATTCTTCGTCAAAGTGCGACGGCTGCAGCATGATCGCTCACCACCCCGAGGCGGATTGGTCGGATGCTTCGGCCGCCCCTCCCGATTCCAGGCCGACGCTTGCGGCCGTAACAACCGTTTCTCCCGTGGTCGCCTCGCTAGCAGTCCTGTCTGTGTGGCGTGTGTTTCCTGCCGGGAAATCTACCGTCATGCCGGCAATCTGGCTGACGACGTAGCGTGGCCGCCCCTTCGACCAGTCGAACAGCTCCGCAAGATAGAGGCCAATGAGGCCGAGCATGATGTTCGTAACGCCGCCAGCCAAGAAGACCGCCGTCATGACGCTTGCCCAACCGGGAGGCGGCGCGTCCGGACTGCTCAATTTCGCGGCGATGATGATGATCGACATCACCAGCCCCGTCAGGGCCATGAGCGCCCCTATTACCGGCGCGACATAGAGGAGGCGCGTGCTGTGTCCGACAATGATTCGGCGGGCAAACCGCAGCCGCCCCAGGAAATTGTAGGCCGTCCGGCCCGAATACCGCACCCCGTGCTCGGCGTCGATCGCGCCTATCTGGTAGCCGAGCCATCGTATGGTGCCGCCATAGAATTTATCCCGGTCGGGGACGCGCCGGAATGCTCGCAGCACATCTTTGCTGATGATAGAGAAATTGCTTTGCATCCGATTGTAGGCTGAATCCGCCAGGAAATTAAGTATCTTGTAGAACAACCCGGATATCCATAAATAAAGAGCGCTCTCGGGCCGCCGCAAGCGGTTGACGAAGACGACATCGTACCCTTCCTGCGCTTTGGCGTAGAGTTGCGGAATGACCTCCGGACGGTCCTGAAGGTCCGAATCCATGACGACGACCCACTCGCCGCGGGCATAGTCCAGCCCGGCGCTGATCGCGGGGTGCTGTCCGAAATTGCGAGAAAAACGGACGCCTTTGACGCGCGGCGACACCCTGGCGAGCGCCGCTACGGCATACCAGGTTTTCAGCCTGCTGCCGTCATCGACGAGGATGATTTCATAGTCCTCCGTTATACTGCCAGCCGCCCGGGCCACACGCCGCACCAGTTCGTTCAACGTGGACGCTTGTTCGTTATAGACCGGGGCGACGACCGAAATCTGAACCATGGGGCTGAGTGTTCGTTGGGGTTGGCGCACGATGTTCCAGGCGCTACCTTTGCGCGAGATATCGATCTTCACATAACCAAAAATTGCGCCATTATGCATCAGCGAAAGCGCTGCGAACGGGCATTGATGAACAGAAGGAAGCGCATCTGTGGAAGAATTTGCCGCCCGGCGCGCAAAAATGTCTTTTCCAGAGCGCCTCGACGATCGGGTGAACGCGTGGGCTCGGTTGGCAACTCTGGCGTGCGTAAACGCATTTTATGGACATCGCCTCTTGCATTACCCGAGTACAGCCCTTCGCCAAGTTCTTCCCCCGTTTGCCGTGATCGTTCGAGCGAACTTGCTTCGAAAAAAAACTGTAATAGAGTCAATAGCTTGCCAGCATACTTGACCCGCAGGGAGTCCTGTGAGCGCTCGCGGCAAGCGGGTCACGATTTCCTGCGGGGCGCGCTACCCGCTCTTATGCGCCCCGGCCGATCCGGCGTGGTTCGTTTGCGCTGAACAGGCGCCAACCTCCCGCGAGGAATGCCGCCGCGAGCTGATCTGGAAGTGAGAACGCTGTTTACACGCTGGAGGTTGGCGATACGGGTTCCAGGGGCGGCGCGCCCGCCGCTCATGACCCGCCAAGTTGCAGGCGGAACGCCACGAGCCTGAAGACTTCGGCTTCCGGGCAGCACGAAGCCAGCGCGACGCGGACGCGGCTCGCGGTCTGTACGACACGGCCGGCGATCCCCGTTTTCACGCATACGCGCTTCTGTAACGGGCCCGTGGTAGTCAATCCCTCATTTGCGCCATTCCTGCCGGGGTCTTGCTTCTGTACGGGGGCAGCGCCTGGCTGCCGCCTGATGGTGTCTGAAAGGAAAACCCCGATCGGCGATGGCGATATCCCCTTTGGCGAAAGGCGTGCGGTCAAGCCGTTCGCCGCCCTTCTCATCGGTGAGTTCAACGAAGCTGAAGCGTTCTGCCGGCAGATCGAAGGCGCGGTGAAGACGCCACAGGCCGCTGTTCCTTCGAGTATTTTCCCCGGCCTTGGCAACCGTCGTCCCGTCGAGAAGCCGGATGCGCCGCCCGCCCGCCGCAGGCTGGGTCTCAGGTTTGAGCAGTTCGCCCGCGAGGCGTTCCATCCACGCTCCGCACTTGCAGGCGCTTGAGCAAAGCCACGTTGGGAAGGTCCGCAAGTCCAACCGACGCCGCCCAAGCGCTCGTCAACCTCAGCCCCATGCCGCCAAGGCGACAGGCCAAAATCAGCCGGAGCGGATCGTCGCGGATCGCGCCGCGCGCGCCCGCGCAAAAACCCGCAGTTCGCGAGCGGGCGCCTCAATGGCGGCCGCCCCGCCGAGCCGCGTCAGCGCCGTCCGCCAGAGTTCGTTCAGAAGCGATGCGTGAATCACGCCATGCTAGAATCTGACTCGATTCCGCATGGCGAGCCTGAAGTTAGCGCGTATGCAGCATGACGAGGGTAACGGCTGCCGTGAGAGATCGTGTCAGCCGTTGTTTTTTTGCGCCAAGCGATACACCGCCCGTCAGAACCGGCGGCGGCCGCGCCTCCACCACATGATGACGAGAAGGCCGCCAGCCATGCCGCCGAGATGGGCGAAATGCGCCACGCCCCGCGCCGTTCCGGTCATACCAAGCACCAACTCAAGGATGCCGTAAAGCGTGGCGAACAGCCATGCAGGCATCGGTATCGGCGGAAACAGCAGAACGACGGTGCGGCGGGGGAAACTGAGCGCGAAAGCGAGCAGAAGCCCGAACACGCCGCCTGACGCACCGATCACGGGAGCGTGCTGCCCCGTAATCTCCGCCATCATCAACTGGCCGATGGCCGCCGAAAGCACGCAGATGAAGTAATAGGCGGCAAACCGCTGCGATCCCCAAAGCCGTTCGACATCGGAGCCGAACATGAACAGCCCGAACATGTTGAAGAAGATGTGGGCGATGCTGCCGTGCAGGAAGGCATAGGTGACGAGCTGCCAGGGCTCGA
This sequence comes from Rhodomicrobiaceae bacterium, assembly GCA_050288485.1. Taxonomy (GTDB): domain Bacteria; phylum Pseudomonadota; class Alphaproteobacteria; order Rhizobiales; family Rhodomicrobiaceae; genus JARRLC01. Next base: position 10,698 of record JBNKDX010000011.1, read on the forward strand.
AATACGCGCCAAACGGCCAGAGGGCGAACGGCGCCCAGTATTCGCTGCCCACGTTCATCTGCACGAACATGGCGGCGAGGTTGGCGAGGATCAGGGTCTGTGTCACGATAGGCACGGCCGGGCTCCTTGGGCATGAGCGGCATTCCATGCGTACTATAACGCGAGGGCATCCGCGAAATGATCAATGCGTGATATTTGCGCGGCTGCTCGTTCGGCCCTCTCTGCAGTATTTTCCGCGGTCACGGCCGCCTTTCGCTCTGCCAGTGATCCGCCGCGCCGGGCGGCCCCCTTGCGGACGCGAGCTTTTTGCGGCACTCCTATCGGGATTTCTCATCCATCCGGAAAACGCCATGCCGATCTACAGCTATCAATGCAACGCCTGCGGTCATCAGTTTGAGACGCTCGTGCGTTCCTCCGAGACGCCTTCCTGCCCGGCCTGCGAGAGCACCGACCTGGCGCGCCAGCTTTCGCTCATCGCTGCGCCCGCGAAGGATAGCGTCGACGCGCCGACGTGCGCCGGTCCCGGCGGCTGCGCCACCTGCCCGGCCAGGCTCAACTGACCGTTCCGTCCCGTTGGACCGTGGAGGACTTCCACCCGCATAAGACAGAACCGGCCACAGGGACCGGTTCCGATTTTCTGTCGGCCTTGACGCACTGACGGTGCGACAGGGCTGAACAACGCATGATTACTCTCAAAGAGTCGGCGGATGCAGGTATCGTTTTCGTTCGAATTCAATATGCTCCGCAGACATGGTTTTAAGACGCAATACACAGGTTTCCTGATGCTGTCGAAGATGCTCACCATACTCGCTGAGCAGTTTATCTTCCTGTCCCAACGCTACGCTGCCTGAGGACAAGTTATTCAGCATCGCATCGCTCCATTACCTGCAAAAGCCGTTTTGGAACCTTTTCTTGCGAAGGGTCTCTCCACGGCAGTCTTGAGAGCCTCGCGGCTCCCGCTCTGTGCGTCCACGCCGCAATGCCTGAAGACATGAAAAGACAGCCGGTCCCGAAGCCGCTTCGGTCCGTCCGCCTTGCTGCCATGTCTCATCGCTTGCCCCGTGCCGCACTTCCGGGGCGCTTGTCCGGCGCCCGGAACGTTGGTTCATCCGGCGATGTCCGGCGGCCCCCGCCGCCTCATCACCACCCGCTGGTTGCGTCCGATGAACCTGAAACAATTTACTATGATTCGAATTTTCTGTGGACAATGTTAACGAGGCGTTAATTTCGGGGCGCCGCAGGATTTGCCGCCTATGGCGGCGCGCAAACCATGGGCGCATTTGCACTTGACCGCCACCATCGGGCGTTTACGCTCCGAAGCGTCCGGCCTGCGCACGAGGGAGCACCGCGATGGCGAACATCAAGACGACGGAGGGCGTTACCATCTACCGGCCCGGCGGGGGGCTGCGGTTCGTCCTGGGGGCAGCCTTCTTTTTCATCCTCCTGTTTCTGGTCAACGCGCTGGCGGGTGCGATCTGGCTGGCGTTTCACAATCTGCCCGTGGAAGCCGCGATCTTCTTCGCCATGGCCCTGGCGGGCGCGGGGCTACTCCTGTACGCGACCATCTACCTGTTTGCGGCGTCCCATATGGAGGTGCGGCTCGGCCCGGATACGGCGACATTTGTCGTCCCGGACTGGCGCGGCCCGACACCGCTTTTCCCTTACACCGAATGCGAGATTCCGTATGCCGACGTCGCCTCGGTGGAGACGCGGGGAGAGGTTTACCGCTATCTCCTGCTTCCGGTGATCGTCGAGGCGAGCTGCTTGCTGCGCAAGGATGGCAAACGCGTCACGCTCGGCTATGTGCACGAGAACGCGGAAGACCCGTCAATGCCGTTCCCGTCCATTGCGGCGCAGATCGCGGAACGCGCCGGTGTGCCGGTGGTGCAGCGCGGCGTCGTGGAGGGCAACCGCGGTCTGCGCGCACTCGTGCAGGAGGAGCCGGAGTGGAGCGCCCCCGAATTGCCCGCTGACAGACTGGAGGCGCTGCGCAAGAGCGAGCACAGCCGCTGGAAGTACGTGATCATCCTGCTGGCGGCGGCGCTGGCGATCGGAATGGCGTTCCAGCTCTACCGCCTCTACGGCTGATCGCGTGCGGGATCGTCTCGCCCCGGCGCGGTTTTGCGCCTATTGGCCGCACTTTCTCAAGCCGACCGGCCGCCTGCCGGGCTGACATCGGCGCGGCGTCGGCGTGATGCCGGACGGAAGCCCTCATGGCGAAGGCCAGCATCACCAAGGAAACATGGCGATGCCAGCCGTACCAGGAGGACGTCTCATTGTGGTGAAGGCCCAACTCGTTCTTGGCGGTCTCGAAACTGTCCTCGATCTCGCAACGGCTTCCTTCGCCCGCGGACAAGCGCTTTCAATCCGATAACGGCAAGTCTTGCGCAATGCAGGATGCGGCTCCGGCAATGAGGCTGCCTTTATCACATAACCTGACGCTGTCGCTGGAACTCACACGCTGCGCGTGCCCTTTAATCTGCCCGGCGCAGCGCCATTTCGATCCGGCCAAATTGATTCAGACCGGCGAGAGAAATGCAGCTGTAACGGTAGCATATTGTGGCCGTTTTCGCGGAGCTATGCTTCAAAGCAAAAGAGTACGAAAAGACAGAGAGATACACAATGGACAGAGGGCGGAAACGGCAGGCGCTTTTCGCGCTGGCTATCGCCGCAGCGGGCGTTCTCGCTTTCTGGGGCGTCTATTGGCGCGAGCAGCCGGCGAGCTATGAGATCCAGACCGTGGAGTTGAGCCGGGGGTCCATCGAGCGCAGCATTTCGGCCACGGGGGCCGTTGAGGCGCTCGTCACCGTCGATATCAGTTCGCAGCTCTCCGGGCAGATTTCGGATGTGAACGTCGATTTCAATTCCCCGGTCGAGAAGGATGCGGTCCTGGCGGTCATCGATCCGCGCACTTTCAAGGCCCGCGTCGCCTCGGCCGAAGCCGCGCTCGCCATTGCGAAAGCAAATGTCACGGTGGAAGAGGCCAATGTCGTCAAGGCCAGAGCCCTGCTCGGTCAGGCGGAGAGCACATTGGCGCGGCAGAAAAAGCTGCTTGCAAGCGACGCTACGCCCGCCGCGACAGCGGAGACCGCCGAAACGCAGCTGGCTACCGCAAAGGCCGATCTTCAGGTCGCGGAAGCCCAGCTCGTCAACGCCCGCGCCAATGTCACCAAAGGTGAAGCCGATCTCTCGCAGGCCAAGCTCGATTTGGATCGCACGCAAATCCGCTCCCCGATCGAGGGGGTCGTGATCGCGCGCAACATCGATCCGGGGGGGACGGTCGCGGCGAGCCTGCAGGCGCCGGTTCTGTTCCAGATCGCTCAGGACCTCAAGCAGGTTCAGATTCTGGTCCTGGTCGATGAGGCCGATATCGGTTCGATCAAGACGGATCAAAAGGTTACGTTTACCGTCGACGCCTTTCCAGACCGGGTGTTCTCGGGCAAAGTGGCGCAGGTGCGGATCGCAGGCGCCACGACCAGCAATGTCGTGACCTACACCGTGGTGGTGCGTGCTCAGAATCCGCAGCAGAAGTTGTTGCCCGGCATGACGGCCACGGTTCGGATCGTAACGGGGACACGGCGGGACGTGCTGCGCGTTCCGAATGAGGCCGTGCGCTTCCTGCCGCCGAAGGGGCTGAAGACGACGAAGCCCGCCGAGCGTCCCAATCGCGATGAAGCGATCGTGACGACGCTTTCGGAAAAGCTGGCGCTAACGGCGGAGCAGACGGAGAAATTCCGCGAAGGGATGGCCGCGGCTCGCCGTTTGAGGGAGCAACGGGCCGAGACGCCTCGCGAAGCCGGCGGTGAAAAGGACGAGACATCGACCGGGGTTTCCGCACGGCGCGGCGTTACGGCGACACGTCGCGCCTCCAGCGGCGCTTCCGAACGGCGCGGCCGTATCACCCGGGTGCTGGAAGGTATCCTGACGCCCGAGCAAATGAAGGCGTTCAAGGTGCTGCGCGAGGAATGGCGGGACGCCACCACCCCGGCAAATGTCTGGACGGAAACGCCGAACGGCTTGCAGCCGCACCGGCTGATATTGGGGCTTACCGACGAGAGTTTCAGCGAAGTTCTGCGTGGCGCGTTGAAAGCGGGAGACCGCGTCGTGATACGGGCGCGGCGCAATGGCGGCGAGGAGAGCCAGCGGGGAAGGCGCGGCGCGCGATGACAGGCGATCCGGAACGCACCGGGCAGCCAGTCGTTTCCTGCCGGGATCTCAAGAAGACATACATGATGGGCGATCAGCCGCTGGAGGTGCTGCGCGGCGTCAGTTTCGATGTCCTGCCCGGCGAGTTCGTCGCGATCATGGGGCCGTCCGGTTCGGGCAAGTCCACGCTCCTCAATCTTATCGGCGCGCTGGATACGCCCAGTTCCGGCAGCCTGACCATCGGCGGAACGGACGTGGCGGGGCTCAGCGACGACGAACTCGCCGGTCTGCGCAACCGCTTCATCGGCTTCGTGTTTCAGCAATTCAACCTGCTGCGCCGGACCTCCGCCTTCGACAATGTTAAGCTGCCGCTCCTCTATTCGACCGCCGCGACCGGCGATGCCGACGAGGCGGCGGCCACGCGGCTGGCCGAGGTCGGTCTTGGCGACCGCCAGGACCACACGCCGGCGCAGCTCTCGGGCGGTCAGCAGCAGCGCGTCGCCATCGCGCGGGCGCTCGTGAACAAC
>JBNKDX010000012.1:0-14875 GCA_050288485.1 Rhodomicrobiaceae bacterium
ACGCCGCGCCGCGCGGCCATGGCTTCCGTCGCAGACAGGCTATTCAATGTTGGCCACCTGCTCGCGGAACTGGTCGATAGCGCTTTTCAGCCTCAGACCTATGCGCGTGATCTCCGCCGCGTTGGACTTCGAACACAGCGTGTTGGCCTCGCGCTGGAACTCCTGCGCCAGAAACTCGAACTTGCGGCCCACGGGGCCATCTTCGCGCATCAGTTCGTGCGCGGCGGCCACATGCGCGCGCAGGCGCTTCAATTCCTCCTCGATATCGGCCTTGGTCGCCATCAGCACGGCTTCCTGATGGAGGCGGGCTTCATCCAGCCCGGGCTCGCCCGCGATGCGCTGCAACTGCTGGCGCAGGCGTTCGGCGATCATCTCGGGCGCGCGCGACGGTGCGTTCTCCGCCTCCTCGACGAGCGCCGCAACCTCGGCAAGCTTGGCGGTGAGAACATCCGCGAGCCGCGCACCCTCCCCCGCCCTTGCCGCTACGACGCCGTCCAGCGCCGCGAAAAACGACTTCAGGAGCGCCTCAGTGAGCGGTGTGGCTTCCTGGCTGCCCGGCAGCGGCTCCTGAACCTCGATGACGCCTTTCATGCCGAAAAGCGCCTCCAGCGGCACCGAGTCCACGCTGCCGGTGATTTCGCGCGCCCGTTCGGCAAGGGTTGCGAGCTTGACCAGCGCGGCCTCATTCAGCCGCATGTCGGCGCTGACGGCGGGCGCCTTGAGATTGAGCGTGATGGCGCAGCTTCCACGCGAGATCACCTTGGCGAGGGCATCGCGGACGCGGAGTTCGAACTCCTCGTACCCCTGCGGCAGCCGCAGCCAGACGTCCAGGCCGCGATTGTTGACGGTCCGCACCTCCCACTGCCAAATGGCGTCGCCCTCCTGGCCGCCCGACCGGCCAAATCCCGTCATGCTCCTCAATGCCATAGCCGTCAGCTTCTTTCGCCGCAGGCGCCTTTCGCGCCCCTTGTCTGGCAGGATTGCCACGGCCCGCCTTATCCGCCCCGAATGCGTCAAAACGGTGTGCGCGCCGCTCACCTGCTTAAACCACCAACCGGTGGTTCCAGGCAAGCCTCGTGAACGCCATCAGAAACAGCGGATTTCACCCTCGGCCTGAGCGCGGCGTAATTCCGCGACCCTCTCGACCATGTTCGGGGTGCGGAAGATACCCGACTTCTCCCCTCCCATCTGGACGACGCTCATCACCGTTTCCGCTTCGACATACTTCTCGTAGGGCAAAATCGACGCGATCACGTCGATGGAGCATGAGCAGCGCCGCAGCGCGTCGCGGGTTCCGCCATTCGCCTGCATGCAGGCATAGACGTAATCGGCCCGCGCCTCGGTCGGGTAGTCGTTGCCGCCGCAGGTCTCGGCCGCAAGAGCTGCGCTCCCAGCGAGGGCGAGCGCTGCGCCCAGGCCCGCCGCCGCCCGGCGCAGCATCCTAATTCGTAGTCTTGTCATGCTCGATCCCTTTCAGCGTGAGATGAACGTCGATCGCCGGTCCGGACCGCCCTTCGCGCGGATCGTCGATCGTCGAGCGGATGTCGTAGATGCCGCCGGGCACCGCCTCGCTGGCAATGAACTCGTATGCCTTGGTGCGGAAGAGCTGCAGCCGCTCCGCATGCGGGACGTTTAGGAAGGGGTGGATCGTGACCTTCATGGCCTTGACCGTCTTGCCCTGCCAGGTGATCTCCACCGGCTCGACCTTGGCGGCATCGCGGAACGCGGCGCGAATGACGTTGCGGAAATAGACCGGCTGGCCGCCGATATGGCGCATCATCTGCGCAACATCGTGTTCCAGAAACATCATGATGACGGGATTGCCGGTTACGTTCGGCAGCGGCCCGAGTTCGCGCTGGCGCTGGCCGGTAAAAAGGGCAAGCCGGGCGTCTTTCGCGCCGTTACCGGCAGAGGATGGCAGGACGCTTACCGAAGCGGCATCGTCGAATGACGGCCCGTATAAAGAGGTATCGGTCGACTTCTGCGAATAGCGGTAGGTGAGGCGGCTCGGTGCGGCGAGCGGCTTGAGATAGGCCGTGTCGAACAGAAGCGTCTGCGCACTCGGCGTCCCGGCGTGAGCCGCGCGCAGCCCGGCGCCCGGCAGCATGACGGCGGAGACCGCCAGAAAAGCAGTCAAAATGCGTATCATCGGTATCGTTACCTCCCTTGATGCTCTGCGGCTATCGCTGCCGCATTTTTTAGACCCGGAACACGAAGCCCAGTCCGCGCACGGTACGGATCACACTCTTGCCGCTGTCGCCGAGCCCACCGAGCTTACGGCGTAGATAGCCGATATAAACGTCCACGACATTGATCGACGCGCCGCCCTGCGCTTCCCAAAGTTCCTGAAAGATCTCGTTGCGCGACAGGGGCTGCCCGGCATGGTGCATCAGAAGCGCCAGCAGCTCGGCCTCGCGCTCCGTCAACTCCACCGTCTGGCCATCCCTGGTGATCGTGCGCAGCCTGGGATCGAGCGTGAAATCTCCGGCGGTGAATTTCGTAGGTGTGATGGCGGACGCCTGCGCCGCGGCTGTAGCCGCCTGCGCCTGACGCCGTTCCTGTGAGCGCACGCGCGCCAGCAGTTCCTCGAATGCGAACGGCTTGACGACATAATCATCGGCGCCCGCGGACAGGCCGCGCACACGGTCGGCGACAGAATCGCAGGCGCTGAGCATGATGATCGGCGCCTCACGGCCCTCGACGCGGAGCTGGCGGCAGACATCGACGCCGGACAAGTCGGGCAGGATGACGTCGAGGATGATGGCGCGGTAAGCGTTGCGCTTGCCGCAATCGAGCGCCTCCAGGCCGGTACGGGCGAAATCGACGTTGTAGCCTTCGATTTCGAAACCACGGCCCAGGAGCGAGGAGATATCCTCGTCGTCTTCGGCAATCAGGATCGTTGCGGCGTCTGCCATGCGTCTTCTTCAACCTGTCTCAAACCTGCCCCGCCCTCCGCCAGCGCCAGCCGCAGTATCATCGTCGTGCCCGGCGGGCCGCCGTCGGCCGAGGCCAGCCTGCCCGGGCTCTCCACCTCAATCATCCCCTTGTGCTCATCCATGATCCACTTGGCGAGAGCCAGTCCCACGCCATGGCCTGTCTCCCGGCGCAACGGCGCCTTGCCCCGATAGAAGCGGTCGAACACCAGCTCCTGTTCCGCTGGCGGAATGCCCTGGCCCTGATCGCTGATCTCCAGGATCGCGTAATCGCCGTCCGCCTCGGCCTTCACACGCACGAAGCCCGGCGGCGCGGTGAATTTCACCGAATTGACGATGAGCCCGCTGCAGACCTGCCGCAGCCAGTCCTTATCCCCGCGTACATAGAGATTGCCCGGCCCGGCCTCAAGCTTCACCTCGATGCCGCTGTGACGCGCGAAACCGAGCACATCGTCCACCGCATCGCTCAAAACCTCGCCTGCCTCCGCCCGCGCCAGCTTCAACTCGATACGCCCGCTCTCCGAACGCGCCACGCGCAGCAGGTCTTCGACGCGCCGGTTCAGCCGCTTCGCACGCGCCTGGATGGTTTCCATGGCCGCAACGCAGGCCGGGGGGATGGCGTCGCGGAGGCGCAGAAGCAGCTCTGCCTCGCCGAGAATGACCGTGAGCGGCGTCCTCAGTTCGTGGCTGACATCGGTGAAGAAGCGGCGGCGGTTGCCGTCGATCTCCTCCAGCCGCCGGTTGACCTGCCGCAGCTCGGCGGTGCGTGCATCCACGGTTTCTTCCAGATCGCGCTTCGCCGCCACGAGTGCGCGTTCGCGCGTGGCCAGATTTCCGGCCATGCGGTTGAAGGAGGTCATCAGCGCCGTCAGCTCATCCCTGCCCCGCACGGTCAGGCGCGTGTCGAGGTCGCCCGAGGCGACAGCTTCGGCGCCCTCCACCGTCTGCCGCAGGCGGCCGAGCATGGAACGCGCCGGCCCGAAATAGAGGAACCCGGCGAGCGCGAGCGCCGCCAGCGTGAACAGCGTGGCGATGCTCACCAGACTGCTCTTCAGCACCGCCATCCCGCGCCGCGCCGTCTGCGCTTCGGTGCGCTCGGTCTCCACGGCCTGGGACAGGAGCGGCGCAAAGCTGAGGCCGAAGACATCGAGCCGCTGGCGCGCCTGCGCCTGCCGCTCCGCGGGCAGCGCGGGGGCATCCAGAAGTACGTTGATCTGCTCGTCCAGGCTTTGGAACGTCGCCCGCATGCGCGCGACGCCGAGCCCTTCTCGCGCCTCGGCGTTCCTGGCCTCCTCGCCTTCGACGATGGCCACCTGCTTCTCGATCGAGGCGTCGATCAGGTTGAAGACCGCATTCACCTCGCTGACCGCGGCGGCAAGCGCGGGGCGGCCAGTCTGAGGCACGCGCACGGCTTCCAGCGCCACCAAGCCGTAATCGCTCGCACGGCCCGAGAGCAGCATCAGCATTTCGAGCTGGCCCTGTGAGAGATGGGCGCGGTCGATCAAATGGTCGGCGCGCCGGATGCCGTAAATGAGCGCAACGCAACTCCCCGCGGCGACGAGCGCGCCGCCGATCAGGACGACCATGATTTTGAACCGCAGGGAGTGTAGGAGCACTCCACATCCTCCCCTCAACCGGGCCTTTTCATAATTTGTAGACCAGCCCGGCGCAGCACAACATCCCTCCGCCGCCAGCGCTTGCCCGGATGGTTAAGACCGCCCGATGCGCCGGTATTGGAATGGTGGCGGGGTTTTCGCGCTCAGCTCGTCGGCCTCGTCCTTCATGGATTTGTGATGGGGCGAGAGCGAGCAGGCGGGATCGGCGTTGCGCGCGTCGCCGGTGAGCGCGAAGGCCTGGCAGCGGCAGCCGCCATAATCCAGCTCCTTGCGCTCGCAGGAGCCGCAGGGCTCGGCCATCCAGTCCGTGCCGCGATAACGGTTGAAGGCGTCGGATCTGTACCAGATGTCGGCGAGGCTCGCCTCGCGCACGGACAGGAAACGCAGGCCGGTCAGGGTTTCGGCAATGTGGCAGGGCAGAACCTTGCCGTTCGCCATGACGTCGAGCATATCCTTGGCCCAGCCGCCCATGCAGGGCTTCGGATAGCGCGCGTAATAGTCGGTCGGGACATAGTCGATGTTGAGGATGCCCTTCAGCCGCTCGCGCGCCGTCACGACGACGCCCGCCTGACGGATGACCTGCTCGTAAGAAGGCATCAGCGCCGCCTTGTTCAGCGCCGCCCAGCCGTAATACTGGGTGTTGGCCACCTCCAGCCGCTCGGCCCCGACATCGAGGCAATACTGAATGACCTCTTCGGTTTCGTCGATATTGTGGCGGTGCATGACCGCGTTGATGGTGAGTGGCAGGCCCAACTCGCGCACCCAGCCCGCGAATTCCGTCTTTTCCGCCAGGGCGTTCTTGTAATTGGTGATCCTGTCCGCCGTGTCCGCACGCACGCTCTGCACGCTGAGCTGGACGTGGTCGAGGCCGAGATCGGCGAGCGCCTTGAGGCGGTCGCGGGACAGGCTGACGCCCGCCGTGATCAGATTGGAGTAAAGATCGTTCCTGGTAAGGCGCGCGACGAACTGCTCCAGATCGGGACGCAGCGCGGGTTCGCCGCCCGACAGATGGACATGGAGGATGCCGAGTTCGGCCGCCTCGTCGAAGACGCGCAGCCAGTCCTCGGTGGGCAGCTCGCCGGCGGCCTTGAGCAGGTTGACCGGGTTCGAGCAGTAGGGGCATTGCAGCGGGCAGCGGTGCGTCAGCTCGGCCAGCATGCCGAGCGGCGGCACCGCGGGGATGATCCGCGGTTGCGCAGGTGCCTCGCGCGTCACAGTTTCAAGAGCAGATTGTCCGTCCATTCCTGCACAAACTCCAGGACATCCCTGAGGATGGTTTCGCGCGGCGCGTCGTATTCCTCCGCCAGAAGGCCGGCGATGGCCGCCAGATCGCGGCTGCCATCGCACCTTTTCAGGATCGCCACGCTCACCTCGTCCGGCCAGAACAGTTTTTCCGGAGCCAGAACCACGAACTTCTCGCGCACCGGATCGAGCCGCAGCCGCACATGGCGGGGGAGATACGGCCTGCTCGTCTCGGTCGCGATGGCGCGGGCGGGCGCCGTGGCGATCATGCCTCAAGCCTCCGGCCGGAACGCTCCCGGCGGGATGAAGCCGGGTTCGACATAGGCGAAATACAGCGCGTCGAGCTGCGACCACAGCACCTCGGTCTTGAACAGCAGCGCTTTCAGCACGGCCTTTTGTTCCGGCACCGTGCGCGCATTCTCCTTCACATAGCGCAGGGCGAACATCACGTCGCGCGGCGCTTGGCTGAGGCGGCGGCGGAAATAGGCCGTCATGCCTTCATCGATGAAGTCGTAGTGCTCCAGGAAGCCTGCGATGCGCTCGGAATGGATGTTCGGCGCGAACAGCTCGGTCAGCGAGGAGGCGATGCTCTCCAGGATCGGCTTCTGGCGGGCGAAATTGATGTAGGCTTCTACGGCGAAGCGCGTTCCGGACAGCAGCCCCTCCGTGGAGATGACATAGCCGCGATCAAGGCCCAGCGCGTCGGTGAGCTTCAGCCAGCGCTCGATGCCGCCGGTATCTTCGCCCAGCCCGTCATGGTCGAAATAGCGCTGCCGCCATTCCACGCGCATGTCCTTGTCATACATGTTGGACATGATCGCACAGTCTTTGATCGGGATCGCGAGCTGATAGTAATAGCGGTTAAGCGCCCAGGCCTGGACCTGCCCCTTGTTGAGCTTGCCGCCATGCAGGAGCTTATGGAAAGGGTGCAGATTGTGGTAGCGCTCGGTGCCGATGCGGCGCAGCGCGGCTTCCAGTTCGTCCGGCGAGAAGCCGCCTTCGGGAACTGCGGTGAGCTGTGCGGAGGTCAACTGCCCTGCCGTCGACGTGACTACATTCATAACTCTATCTCCATTCCGTCATATGCAATGTCCCACCCCGCCGCCTGCACGTGCCGCTCGGCGTCCGATCCGGGTGCGAGGATCGGATTGGTGTTGTTGATGTGAATGAAAATCTTCCGCCCGATCCGGCTGTTGGCGAACGCCGCAACCGCCCCTTCCGGCCCCGACAGCGGCACATGCCCCATGCGCAGGCTGGTCTTGGCACCGACGCCCGTGTCGGCCATCTCGGTGTCCGTGAAAGCCGTGCCGTCGAAGAAGAGGACGCCCGCACCCTCGATGCGTTCGAGCAGCGCATCGTCGATCTTCGCGCAGCCTGGGATGTAGTAGGCCGAATGGGCCGGTTCGCTCCGCCCGGCCGCCGAGATCTTCACGCCGATGGTGTCGCCTTCCTGCGTGCCGAAATCGGGGCGGCTGAGATCCTCAAGGTAAAGGGCGACCTTGCCATGCACCGGAAACGCCTCGACGGTGAGGCCGAGCGCGCCTTCCGGGCCGGTCAGCGCCGTTTCGCGATGCCGGGGGAGCGGCCGCCGCTTTACAAGTTCTGAGTTGAGGATATTGAAAATGCTGTTTGCCGCGAGAATGCCGAGCACGCGCTCATCGGCATAGATGGTGAACGGCTCGGATTCGCGCAGATGCACGAGGCCGGTGATGTGATCGACGTCGGCGTTCGTCAGCACCACCGCTTCGATGGGGGAATTCCGTAAGGATTCCCCGTCGCGGGGGTGCAGCTCGGGCGTGGCGATGATCTGCTGGCGCAGATCGGGCGAAGCATTGAAAATCGTCCAGCGATCGCCGTCGGCGCTGGCGGCGATGCTTGACTGCGTGCGCGGCAAAAAGCCCGGCTCGCCCCGGCGGACGGCGCGCGACAGCGGCGCATTACAATTCCATTGCGGGAAACCGCCACCGGCGCCCGCCCCAAGGACCTTGATTTTCATGATACCAGCTACTCAGGGTTTGTGAGCGCCCGGCCACGCCAGACATCTGCACCGGCACGGCCTGCCGCGCGCTCCCCGCGGCGTGAAAGGAGGAGGGCCGACAGCCCCTCCCCCTCCCGCAGACTACTTGCTGCAGCTACGGCCGGCGGCCGCGTCGAGCGCCGACGGAAGATAGCGCGTGACCTCAAGGCCGGCGTCAACCGTCTGCACGACGGGCTTTGTCCATGCTTTCATTTGCATTTCCTCCTGTTTATCCGGGCGGCTTTGTAAAGGGAAAGCCCGCACCGCCCACGGTTTTGAATGACCGCAGGATGAAAGTGTAGCGCGCCATCAAACTTCGTTCAATGCCTATCCCGTCAGAAAAACGAACGAAACTCGCAGATGTGAACGCATGTGGGATTTATAATGCCACCGTCCTCATCTTATTATTTTCTTATGAGCGCGATACAGCTTAGGCAACCCATGTATCACGCAGTCATACGGCGAATGTTGTTATAATTAACACTGCCGGACGCATCAGAATTAACTATTTCTATTCCCATTCCAGCTCAGCGTAGCCCGCTGTGACATTGCGGCGGTGATAGTCCTCCAGAAGCTTCCAGCCGCCGGATTTTTCCGCCCGCACGCTCGACACTGCCTGCCGCATGCTCCGGCCCTCGCGGATTGCAGCGCGGACGTCATCGCGCAAGCGCGTCAGATACGCCGTTTGCGCGTGCAGCGCTTCCGGCCAGTTCCGCTGCAGGCCGCCATGGCCGGGAACCGCCTGCGCAGCTTCGACCCCGGCGAGCTTTTCGCTGACCGCCAGCCAGCCGTTGAGGTTGCCGTCCAGCACAGGCAGATGGCGCACGAACAGGAGATCGCCCGTGAACAGCGTTCGTGTCGCCACATCGCGGACCGTGAGGTCGTTGTCGGTGTGCGCGGTGTCATACGCCGTCAACTCGATGATGCGTCCGCCGAGGTCCAGTTGCATCTGCCCCGTCACGGCGACATCCGGCAGCACGATTTTCGTTCCCGCAAACGCCCGCGCACCGATAAAGCCTCCGTAGTTGCGCAGGAAAGTCTCGCCCCGCACGGCCAACCCGCGCTTCAGCTTGTGATGGCCCACGAACGACACCCCCTCGCCCGCGAAGGCTGCATTGCCGAAGACGTGATCGGGATGCATGTGCGTGTTGATGACGTAGCGCACCGGAAGCGCCGTTCTGGCTTGGATCGCCGCCTTGAGCCGCAGGCCAACATGGTAGGAGCCGCCGGTGTCGATCACCGCCACAGCCTCCCTGCCGATGATAAATCCGCAATTGGAGATAGCGCCGCGGTTCTCCGCATTGGGGAGCGCAACCTCTCCTTCGGCGAAAAATACCCCCACCGCGATCTCCTCGACGGGCAGCGGGACGATGCCTTCTCCAGCCAGACCCGCCCGGAACGGTCCAGCGAAGGCCGCCAGAAACGCGGCGATTACAACAACGGCCTGCATGTTAACTCTCCTGAGACGCTAAATCGCACACCTGCGACAAAGTGACTTGACCACGCTAATAAGAGCTTGTTAAGTTCCTAAACAGGCATCCGGCTTCTAAGGTTACGGCGGTTTTAAGGGAACGCCGTAAGCCCTTTCGTAAGCCTAGCGGGGCACCTCGGTCTAGATTTCCGAGCCGACGTGCTAATACATGACGGCCGAAATCGCCTCGGCTGGTTGTGACACGCTGCCGGTGCCGATCCCAGCAACGAAAACCATGGCTGTTAGTCTGCGAGTTTATTGCAGTCTCCAATCGAGTCATTGAAAGCTCGAATACAGCTTTAGGTTGAGGAAACTGAAGGAGTGGGACGAATGCGAAGAGCACTTGCGGCCGTCTGCGTGGCCAGTGGCGCTTTGCTGAGCGCCGGGATCGCGTCGGCGAATGACAGTGTCATGAAGGCGACCAAGGACCCGAAAAACTGGGCGATCCAGACGGGCAATTACGCCAACACCCGTTATTCCGAGCTGAAGCAGATCACCACTGACAACGTCAAGGATCTTAAGGTCGCCTGGACGTTCTCGACCGGCGTGTTGCGTGGTCACGAGGGCTCGCCCCTGGTGGTCGGCGACGTGATGTACGTGCATACGCCGTTCCCCAACATCGTGTATGCGCTCGACATCAAGAATAACGGCGAGATCATCTGGAAATACGAGCCGAAGCAGGATCCGAGCACCATCCCCGTGATGTGCTGCGATACGGTCAACCGTGGCGTTGCTTACGCCGATGGCAAGATCTTCCTCCATCAGGCCGACACCACCGTCGTGGCGCTCGACGCCAAGACCGGCAAGGTCGTCTGGTCGGTCGCCAACGGCGATTCGAAGAAAGGCGAGACCAACACCGCGACCGTCCTTCCCGTGAAGGATAAGGTTCTGGTCGGCATCTCCGGCGGTGAGTTCGGCGTGCGCGGCAGCGTCACCGCCTACGACATGAAGACCGGCAAGCGCGTGTGGCGCGGCTACTCCATGGGCCCCGACGAGGATACGCTGATCGATCCAGCGAAGACGACCTCGCTCGGCAAACCCGTCGGCAAGAACTCCTCGCTTTCGACCTGGGAAGGCGATCAGTGGAAGATCGGCGGCGGCGCCACCTGGGGCTGGTATTCCTACGATCCCAAGCTGAACCTGATCTACTACGGAACGGGCAACCCTTCCACGTGGAACCCGGCTCAGCGCCCGGGCGACAACAAGTGGTCCATGTCGATCTGGGCCCGCGACGTCGACACCGGCAAGGTCAAGTGGGTCTATCAGATGACCCCGCATGACGAGTGGGACTATGACGGCATCAACGAGATGATCCTCGCCGACATCCCCGTCGGCGGCAAGACGCGCAAGGCGCTCGTGCACTTCGACCGCAACGGCTTCGCCTACACGCTCGACCGCCTCACCGGCGAGTTGCTCGTTGCCGAGAAGTTCGATCCGGCCGTGAACTGGGCCACCAAGGTCGATATGGACAAGAAGTCCAAGACCTACGGCCGCCCGCAGGTCGTCGCGAAGTACTCGACCGAGCAGAACGGCGAGAACGTGAACACGACGGGCATCTGCCCCGCCGCTCTTGGCACCAAGGACCAGCAGCCTGCGGCCTACTCGCCGAAGACCAAGCTGTTCTATGTGCCGACCAACCACGTCTGCATGGACTACGAGCCCTTCAAGGTCAGCTACACCGCAGGCCAGCCCTATGTCGGCGCCACGCTCGCGATGTTCCCGGCCCCGAACAGCCACGGCGGCATGGGCAACTTCATCGCCTGGGACGCGGCCAAGGGCAAGATCGTGTGGTCGATCCCGGAGCAGTTCTCCGTGTGGTCGGGCGCTCTGGTCACCGCTGGCGACATCGCCTTCTACGGCACGCTCGAAGGTTACCTGAAGGCGGTCAGCCTCAAGGACGGCAAGGAACTGTTCAAGTTCAAGACTCCCTCCGGCATCATCGGCAACGTCATGACCTACGAGAGCGGCGGCAAGCAGTACGTGGCCGTTTACTCGGGCATCGGCGGCTGGGCGGGTATCGGCCTTGCGGCTGGCCTCACCGATCCGTCCGCGGGTCTGGGCGCCGTGGGTGGCTATTCGGGCCTGAAGAAGTACACCGCACTCGGCGGCACGCTCACCGTCTTCACGCTCCCGTAAGCGGATAGTCATCATGTGAGAAGAAAAATCCGGCGCGGCTCTTACGGGTCGCGCCGTTCTTCTGACAGAATAAAAAAGCGTACAAAAGACTGGGAGGATGCATGTTTCGGACGATGATCAGGGCACTTGCTTTGTCTGCCGCCATTTTCGCGGCGGCGGCTCTGCCTGCGGCGGCCAGCGGCGAAAAAAAGGCGGAGGACGGCAAGTATTCCACCGCGGACGGCAACCCGTCCTACAATGTCGATCCCGACGGCAAGGTGGACTGGTATACTTACAGCGGCTTCCGGCGCTATCATTCGGACTGCCACGTCTGCCATGGGCCTGAAGGACTGGGAAGCTCCTACGCCCCTGCTCTGGTCGATTCACTGAAGGTGCTGAGCTACGAGGACTTCGCGACGACCGTCGCCAGCGGCCGCCAGAAGGTCAGCGCCTCCCAGAACAGCGTCATGCCCGCCTTCGGCACCAATCGCAACGTCATGTGCTACCTTGACGACATCTACGCCTATCTGAAGGCGCGTTCGGACGGCGCGCTGGGGCGCGGACGGCCGCGCAAGCATGACAAGCAACCGGAAAGCAACAAGGAATATGAAAAGGAATGCATGGGGTTTTGATGCCTCGGCGTCCCCCATTCCCTCGCATCGCGAAGCTCCGATGTGCCTGGCTGCGGACTTCGCCCCTCTCCTTCACGGAGGCATTCATGAGAGCACTGTTTGCGGCGGTTCTGTCCGGTCTGTATTGCCTCGCATCCCCGGCGCTGGCGCAGACATCCGATCTGGTTGACCATTCGCATCTTCGCGTCTGCGCCGACCCCGCCAACTTGCCGTTTTCCAACGAGAAAAAGGAAGGCTTCGAGAACAGGATCGCCGAGCTGCTCGCCAGGGAACTCAAGGTTCCGGTCGAATATACCTGGTTCCCCCAGGCCACGGGTTTCGTGCGCAAGACGCTGAACGCCGGGCGCTGCGACGTTGTCATTGGTTTCGCGCAAGGCGACGAACTGGTGCAGAACACCAATCATTATTACCGCTCCACCTATGTGCTGATAACGAAGACGGGCGGCCCGCTGGACGGCGTCGCCTCCCTGGAGGACGCGCGTCTCAAGGACAAAGCCATCGGCATCGTCGCTGGCACGCCTCCCGCCAGCCTGATGGCCGTCAGCGGGCTGATGGGCAAAGCCCGCCCCTATCGCCTCGTCGTGGACCGGCGCTACGAATCCCCAGCCGAGAAGATGACCGGCGACATCGCTTCCGGCGAGATCGACGCTGGTATCCTGTGGGGACCGATCGGCGGCTATTACGCGAAGCTGTCTCCCGTGCCGCTCACCGTCGCCCCGCTGGTGAACGAGACGAAGGGCCCGCGCATGGCCTATCGCATCACCATGGGCGTGCGCCGCGGCGATCGGGACTGGAAGCGCCGGCTCAACGCGCTGATCAGAAAGAAACAGCCGGAAATCGACGCCATTCTGGCGGGCTACGGCGTGCCACTCCTGGATGAGCAGGATCAGGTAATCAGACCGTAAAACCTCGTCCGTCGGCCTGAAAAGAGCCGGACCGCAACCCGCTCAGCGCCAGCGGAAATGCCCGCGCACATAGGTGCCGTCCCGGCGGTAGTAGCCGTGCACCCATGCGGGGCTGCGTAAGACTTTCCGCCTCTTGCGGGCGCGCGTTTTCCTGGCCGCCGCCTGTCTGGCGGCGACGCGCGAACGGTGGCGCCATTTCGCCGGATCTTCGAAAGCGCCCGCCCAGAGCCCGCGCTTTGCAGCCTTCGCCGCCATCTCGTCCGCCACATAGGCCTTCGAGTATTTCCGATAGGCGAGCGCATAGCCTTGCCGGACCATCCAGCGATTGAGATTGACCTTGCCAACCCGGCAGACGGCCACGGTGCGGTCGTATTTGTCGATCGCCCTCTTCCTGCAGCGGACGGTCCGGCGGCCGATCTGCCCCGCGAGCGCCTCCGCCGCTTCCTTGCCGCACTGATAGCGCTGCCCGTCCTTCTCGCAAAGTTGACGGCTCTCCGGAGCGTCTATGCCCTGGAGGCGAATGCGCTGGCCATGGATTTCGATGGTGTCGCCGTCAATGACCGAGGCCGTGCCGGCAACCGTCAAAGCGGCGGCGCCGGTAGCCGCCGAGAGCGACAAAAGAAGAGCTAGAACAAACCGCATCTGATGAGTTCCCCCTCGAATCACTCAGTTGCTCGCCCTTACGGTACCGGTAGCGGGGGGGCGCTCGCAAGTGTGAGCCGGAGGCGTGTTCACATGTCCGGCAGGCTGCCCAGAATTTGCAGGAGAAAACCGCCGGAGATGAGAACCAGCGCCGCTATGAACCAGCCCCGCCGCATGCCGAGCGCCGTCCGGGTCCGCTGTATCTCTTCATTGAAGCGCATCTGGTCTTTGAGGCGGTCCATCTGCTTGAAGGCTGGACTGTCGATCGCGCGCATTTCACGCAACCGCTGCATCTGATGCTCCTGCTTCGCGATCGCGATTTCGCGTTCATCGGCCTTCAGCGCGATCCACCACTCGTAGGAAAGCAGGAGGACGCCAACGAAATCAAAGCCGAGTCCCGCAATGTTCAGCCACTGATGAAGCATGCCCCTCCCCTGCCCTCGCCCGCTCCCGAAAAACCGTGAGTTTAGCCATAGGCGCGACTTGTGGCGCAATAAAGAAGGGGCAGCCGCCGCTGCGGGCGCAAAAAAGCGGCCTGCCGCGAGGCAAACCGCTTCTTCCGTCCGTCCGCTGCCCAGTACGGGCGCGGCGTCAGCGATCGTCAGTAATAGTACCAGCGGCGACGCCAGCACCGGCGATAACAGTGCCGATGGCCATAACGCCAGAAGCAGTAGCGGCGGCAGTGGCGAGGGTACCAATGGCGATGACGCCAGTGACGGTGGCGCCAGTGGTGATGACGGTGGTGGTGCCATTGCGCCTTGGTAAGCGTGCCGGCGAGCAGCACATTGGCCGTGCCGTTCAGCGTACCGCTCTCAAGAGCGCGTACCGGCGTTGCAGCGGCGAAAGTTATCCCACCAAAGACAAGGAGGACAACAGCAAACAGCAGCTTCCTCATAAGCTTTCTCCTCACAGTTCAACGGAAAGCAAGCTCATGATCCATCAGCTTCTCTAAATTTTACTTACACCTATTCCCTGATTTCTCTTATGATAACGTCGATAATCCCGGAGCGTTTTTATCATATCCGCTCTGCAGCCGCGGAAGCATTGATGAAAACATGAGGTTCCCAGCGAAGGTGACACTGCTGAAGCCGCCCGGGTTTCAATAAAAAAACGGCCTGCCCGCCGGGCAAGCCGTTTCCAGTGATCCATCACACGCTATAGGCAACGTCACACCGTCCACGCTTTACCAGTGCCAGGCCCAGCCGACCCAGCAGGGGCGGAAACAGTAGCGATAGCAGGGGCGGTAGCAACGCCGGTAGCAGCGCCGGTAACACGGCCGGTAGCAGCGCCAGCGGCGATAGC
>JBNKDX010000013.1:0-14615 GCA_050288485.1 Rhodomicrobiaceae bacterium
GAAGACGGCGTCAAAGCCAGTGGGCATACTGAGAAATGCCGCCTCAATCGTACTAATTTCAGGTGGAAACATGTTCTCAATTTTACTGGCCGACATGCCAAGCCTGACCATCTCAAACATACCAGCCAAGCCTTGCCGCTGCGCGTCACCATCCCCAAGACCGGGCCCGAGGAATTCTCCTTCATCATGTTTCGAGGGCTTCCCGCTGAGGCCACCATTTCCTCGGGGTTCCGGCTCAAGGACTCGTGGGCTGTTTCGTTGCGCGAGCTCGATAATCTGACATTGAAGGCGGCGCCCGGTTTCGAGGGGCGGTTCAATCTTGAAGTTCTGCTCATCAAGGGGCACGACACGCCTGCGGAAAGCCGCGTGCTCACCGTCACCATCGGGAACCCCGGCTCGAGCGGGACCGCTGTCGCCCAGCGCAACGAATCGGAGCTTCCAACGGCGACAACCGCATCAAATACCGGCAGCCCCGCGGAAGAGCGCGTCGCCACCGCCGATCCGCAGGCCGGGGCCGTTCAGAATGTGGCGGCCATCTCTCCCCAGGAGGAGGCGCCGCTGCTTGAGCGGGCCGCCAAACTTCTCGAAAGCTACGATATATCGTCAGCCCGGCTGCTGTTCGAGCATCTGGCCAGGCAGGGCAGCGCGAAGGCGGCGCTCGCTCTGGGGCAAACCTATGACCCCGCGTTTTTCCGCACGTCGTTGATCAGAGGAATGCGTCCGGACGCGGCGAAGGCGAAGCAGTGGTACCAGAAGGCGTCCGAGCTGGGGAGCGATGAAGCCGCGAGCCGGTTGAACGCCATCGGCGCGCGGTAGCACGAAAGCCGCACTGCACCGGTCACGCACGAGTTGACAACACAGGCTCCGATACCTATCGTCCCGCCAGCAGTTTTTTCATTAAACACGGGAGATGCGTACCGGCGTGGCGAGGGTCGACCTCCATGGCGCCAGAGCATTTCGAGGCCATGAAGATCAAGAATTCCATCAAGACCCTGAGAACCCGCCATCGCAACAACCGCGTGGTGCGCCGCCGCGGCCGCCTGTATGTCATCAACAAGACGGTCAAGCGCTACAAGGCCCGTCAGGGTTGAGGCGGCGACCTGCGCCGCATTAGAGCATTTCACTACACAGTGAAGCAGGCGCTGCTTGACTTGCGGCGCGCTTGTGCTTCACTTGTCTTATGAAAATGCGTCTCGCTCCAGTTGCGTTGTCTTTCGTGATCGCCGCCGTCGCCACGGCGTCTGCGGACATGATCGTTTATGCAAGATCTGCCGCTGCTGTGGCCAAATCCCTTCACCGCCACGCCCCATCGCAGCGTATGACACGGAAGGCGCGCGCCGAAGCGCTCAACGTTCTGTTTACCCAACTGAAGACTGCGCCCGATGAGGAGAGCGCCGAGCGGCTGGCTACCGCCATCGAAAAGATCTGGCGGCGGTCCGGAAGCGATACGGCCGATCTGATGATGGAACGGGCGAACGTGGCTTTGCAGGCGCAGAATTTCGATCTGGCCGTCAAGATACTCGCATCCTTGACCAGGATCGCTCCCCGCTATGCCGAAGGATGGAACCAGCTCGCCACAGTGCATTTCCTTCGCGACGACTACAGGGGCGCCGTAAGAGATCTTCGGCAAGTTCTGGCGCTGGAGCCGCGCCACTTCAAGGCGCTTGAGGGGCTGGCGATCATCCTGCGCGAAACCGGCAGCAAGAAGGCGGCGCTGAAAGCCTTGCGCCACGTACTGGTGATCCATCCGCGCATGAAATCGGCGAAACAGGCCGAGGAGGAACTCGCGCGCGAGGTCGAGGGGCAAAGCCTGTGATCGCGCCGGAAGCCAGGTTCGCCTGCCATTTGCCGCCCGTGCTTCGGCAAACTCGCCTCCGGAAATCCGGCTAAGGCCTCACCGCAAAATCACCGCTTCGCCACGCGCCTGATTGCGGCCGGATGGTGTCGTTCCACTCGCCATGGAAGGCGCGGCGCTCGATAAAAGCGTATTTCACCGCGACAATCTGGGTGAGAAGAGCGGCGATCAAGATGAGAACGGGCGGATCGCCGAGAGGGTTGACGATTGCCGTTCGCGCCACGAGGCGCAAGCGGTTTTCACGAGTTGATCGCCGTTGGCGGCGTCAATCTGATGCCGTTTTGATTGTCGCGCGCGCCGCCGGTCTGCCCCTGCCGCGTTTGCGCTCCAGTGCGGCGTTGCGGCGATAGCTCTCGACATTCATCTCCAGGATGGCGGCGTGATGGACGAGGCGGTCGGTGGCTGCGAGCGTCATCGCCTGGTCAGGGAAAACCTTGCCCCGTTCGCCGAATGGCTGGTTGGCGGCGATGAGCAGCGATCGGCGCTCGTATCGTGAGCTGATCAATTCGAACAGCACGCTGGTCTCGGCCTGGTCCTTGCTGACATAGGCGATGTCGTCGAGGACGACGAGATGGCGCTTGTCGAGCTTGGCGATGGCGGCTTCGAGCGCAAGCTCGCGGCGCGCCGCCTGCAGGCGTTGCGCCAGATCGGCGGCGCGCATGAACGGTACGCGCCAGCCGTTCTCGACGAGCGCCAGGCCGATGGCGGCGGCGAGACGACTTTTGCCGCCGCGTCGTGCGAATGCGCGCCTCTGGCGTGACGCGGGCCGAACAGCAATAAATTGGCGCCCTGTTCGATCCAGCTGTCGCCGCTGGCGAGGGCCATGACCTGCGCCTTGCTGATCATCGGCGCAGCGGCAAAGTCGAAGGCGTCGAGCGTCTCGCCAAGCGAGCGCTTGCCGCTCACGATAAACGTTCGCTTATGGCGGCTGGCCACGGCGCAACGTCAGGATGGGCGTACCGCCGAGAAAGCATTCCAGCCGGTCATCGTAAATGCGCGCCCGCGGACGATGACCGATGAGACGCGATGGCGCGGCGTAGAACACGCGCATTCCGGCCCCAACGATCTCGTCGATGAAGCGGCGGTAAGCGGCGAGATCGGTGAAGTCGCGCGAGCCGCGCAGCGGCAGCGCGTCCGCAACCGCCTTCTTCAGATGACCATGCGAGCTTTCGATGGCGCCATTCTCATGGGCGACGCCAAGGATTGTTCCGCGTCGGCTCCATGCCGTAATGCCCAACGAGCGCTTCATAGCGCCGCGTCAGGTCTTCCCGCGCTTCGCGGGTGAGATTACGGAAGGCTGCCGACAGACTGTCTGTGCGATGCTGCTGCGGTGCGCCGCCCAGCGCCCACGGCGCGTTCTGCAAACCCTCGGCGAGCGCGACGAAATTCTCGCCGCCAAGGATGACATGAGCGTGCTCGAAACCGGAGAACGCCAGACGAAAGCGATAGAGCCGGTGGCCGAGCGGCGCGCCCGCGATGGTGATGCCGAACTCGCCCATACCGGTGAAATCGGACAGGCCTAGCCGGCCGGGCGCATGCTCCTGCCGGAAGATCACATCGCGTTCGGGACCGTTCTGCGCCCGCCATTTGCGCATCTGATTACCCCGATGTCTCCGCCGGAACGGAGGCTTTGTAGGGCTTGGGCTCTGTCCGCATAGCGGTTGCTGCAAGACGTTCGACCATCTTGTCGAGACGGAAGCGCCGGTTAAACCGGTATTCGTACGCGGCGAGGCAGCGATCGGTGTGCTGAGGACTGCGCGAGCGGCAAGCGCCGGTGATGGCGCACTTGATATTGCCAAGGCCGGTGTTCACCCATTTGAATTCCGGGGCGGTGGGGCGTCCACTGCCGGTGATGATTGCCCGGTGTTCCATGCCCGCCTCAGTCACGGCTGCGAAGCAGGCAAGGCCGTCGCTGGTCACGCGGCTCCCGGGTGCAATATTCGCGGCGGCATAGGACTTGATCGCCGCGCTGGTGAAACCGGCGACACGCCGCAGCTGCGTATAGAACGGCTTGTTCCCACGCGTCTCGACGGCGATGACGAAAGGGGTCTTGTTTGCGGCTCCACGCCCTGGTTTTCCTGGCTTTTCTCCACCCAGATAGGCGTCGTCGATCTGCACGTCTCCTGCCAGCTTGTAGATATGGTTGCGCTGGCGCATGGCTTCCATCAGCTTCTGTTTGATCAGCCAGGCGGCGTCCCATTTCACGGCAAGCTGACGGGCGAGTTCGAGGGCGGCGATGTCATTCTTGCTCTGCGTAAGGAGGTAGATGGCCAGGAACCACTTTGTCAGCGGCGTGCGCGATTTGTGCAGGATCGTCCCGGCCTTGACCGCCGTCTGGGTGCGGCAGTCCGAACACTGGAACACCCGCCGCGCCTCTGAATAGCTGTACTTCCGCTCCCCGCGTTTCGGACACACAAAACCATCCGGCCAGCGCATCTCGATCAAGGCCGCATGGCGCTTCTCCTCCGCGCCATAGCGGACGTTGAACTCTGCCAGCCCCAGCCCTTTCTGAAATTGCGCCGGATTGCGCGCCATACCCTGCCTCCTCGAATCGCCGTTTTGCCTTATATGGCGCCGCGTTGGCGCGTTCTGGAGAGGACATCGGGGTAATCAGGTTATCGCATGGCCCTGCCCGCTGCAGTTGTTGGTCTTGGGGCGTCGTGCCGGATCGCCCCCGAGCGGGCCGGACATGGGTTAGGCTTTATGTTGACACATCGTTTTTGCGGTTGATCGTCGGCCGGCTGTGCGACTTCTGCGGTTTCCTCCTCCCTGCAAAAACATCCGTCCTGCGACAGCATTGATCTGCCCACGCAGTTTCGCTAAGGAAGATTGAGTACTGTGCGTAGGCGGACTGGCTGCCTGCGCTCCTTCACCTGTCGCATTGGGGGGCGCCATGGCGGCTGGACGGTTTTGTGCTGGCGGAAGCACTGCGCGGATGCGCGCAGGCTCCAGCGGTCCAGCTTCCGCCGCCTCGCCAACTCCGCCGCTCCCTCCCTCGCGCCGCTCATCCCGTTCATCCGCCGCCGCAAAGGTTTTCGCCATGCGCTCGTTCCTGTCCCGCTTCCGGTTCGGCAAAATCGCCGCCGTCTCCGCCGTCGCCGCTGCGGCGTTCATTCCGGCGGCGTCCGGTCAGAAGACGGCCGATCTCGCTGGCGTGGCGGTGGCGCCGGCGGCGGTGACGGTAAGTCCCGACAGTAAGCTGATCGCGCCGGTGCGCCTGATCGAGGCGCGCAATGTCGCCAGGGCTTTCGACCGCGACACGGGCAGCTCCTATGCCGCCTTCGGTCCTTCGACGATGACGGTGACGCTTCCCGGAGCGAAGGCGGTGACGGGCCTGCGCGTCTTTGGCAAGGCGCCCTACCGGCTGACGGCGCGAGCGGTCAACGGCGACAGCACCCAGACCATTGCCGGGCTGACCGATATCGATCTGTCGAAGCTGGAAGCGCGGTGGAACACGCTGACGCTGGCCGCGCCGGTGACGGCAACCGCCTTAGAGCTGTCTCTTCAGCCGCTGCCGGGCGGCGGCGCCGGCTTGGCGGAGCTGGAGGTGTGGGCCGACGGTCAGCATGCCAACATGGCCGCCAGCCCCATTAGTGCGGACGGCGAGTTGCTGACGGCGCCCCAGGCGGCGGTTGCTCCCGCCACGGAGAAGCAGGATGCGGAGGGCGTGGTCATCGGCGGCGCCAATGACGACGCCGCGGACAACAGCGCAACTATCGAGCTTCCCCTCGCCACAACCTCGATTGCCCGCGCATGGCTGGTCTATGAGGTTAACGGCCTCTCGCACTGGGCCGGGGCGGCCCGCAGCATCAACGGCCGCGCCCAGCATGGCGGCCATGTGCAGAGCCCGAACGCGGCGTGGTCGCTGGCGGCCGAGCCGGTGGCGCCGGCCCTGCTGGCGGCGGGGAGCAACACCGCAACCTTCGCGGCGTCCGGCAACGATTCTTACCGTGTCCGCAATGTCCGTCTGGTGATCGAGCCGCATGACGGCTGGAACGTCATCGCCCGCGTCGACAGCGACCGGAGCGGCGCCGAGGCCATTCTCGACGGCGTGGCGGCCACCGGCTGGCGCCCGGCGGCGGCGTCCCATCTGACCGCCGCCTTGCGGCGGATGACGGCGCTCGACAAACTCCGCCTACAGACCGTAGGGGCGATGACGGGTACGCTGACCATCGACGCTCTGAGCGCAAATGGCTGGCGGACGATCGTCGCCAGCATGCCGGCCTCGGGTCTGGCCGAGGGATGGAACACGATCGCCCTCAAAGGCGTCGAGGCCTCGGCGTTGCGCCTGCGCTTTTCCGGCGGCGACGGCGCGGGCATGATCGGCGAACTGCAGGCAAGCGGCTCGCCCATCGGTTCGCCCGCCGCGTCCCCGCGGCTCGCCGTCACTTTCCCTGACCACGGACAATATTACGGCGATATGGCCTATGTGCGCGGCTTCGCCGAGCCGGTGCGGAACGCGGCGGGCGATGTGCGCATCGTCGTCGCCGGCAAGCCGGTTCCGTCGGCTCTTGGCGCTTTCGAGACGTCGGTTTCGAAGGCCGATCTCGGCATCGATGCTGCGGCCTCGGAATGGTCGGTCGATGTCGAGGCGATCTATCCGGACGGCGCGCGGGTGACGCGGAAGGTGACGTTCGATACGTCCGTGGACGCCGAACGGCGCGATCAAATCGACGCTTCGCTGGGGGCGCTGTTCACCGACGTCATCCCCGGCAGGGCGCGGCGCATCGAGCATCTGGGCGCGGTCCTCGAACTCGGCGCCGACGCGCTCGCCAAGAAGACGCGCATCCTCATGCAGCCTTTGCGCGATGTCGACATGCCGGCCCTCGACCCCGGCATGATCAACGTAACCAAAGGAAATTTCAAAGGTTTCCGTTTCCTGCCGCATGGCCAGCGCTTCAAGAAAGCGGTGAAGGTCCGCCTGCCTTTCGACAAAGCCAAGCTGCCCTCGGGCATGACCGAGGCCGACATCCGCACCTATTATTTAGACGCCGCGCTTGGCAAATGGCAGCCGCTGGAAAAGGCCGCTGTTACAGCCAAAGGCGAAGTCGAATCGCTGACCACGCACTTCACCGATATGATCAATGCGGTGGTTCAGGCCCCGGATTCTCCTGAGGCGGCCTCGTTCAACCCCACCCAGATCAAGGACCTCAAGCTCGCCGATCCCAGCGCGGGGGTGAACCTGGTTGCGCCGCCCAAGGTCAATTCCATGGGCGATGTGCGCCTCACCTATCCGCTGGAACTGACGCCGGGCCGCGCCGGCATGACGCCGCAACTCGGCCTGACCTATAATTCCGCCGGCGGCAACGGCTGGCTGGGCGTGGGCTGGGATCTGCCGGTCTCGTCCGTGAGCATCGATACGCGCTGGGGCGCGCCGCGCTACGAGGCGGCGAAGGAGACAGAGACCTACATCGTCGACGGCGAACAGCTTGCGCCCGTGGCGCACCGCGGAGCGCTCGTCGGCCGCACTGCCGACAAGACCTTCCGCACCCGCATCGAAGGCGGCTTCCGCCGCATCATCCGCCATGGCGATGCGCCCAGCAATTATTGGTGGGAAATCAAAGACAAGGATGGCTCCAGCTATTTCTACGGCGCCGATCCGGATACGAACGGTCCGCTCGATGAGGCTACGCTCAAGGACGCGAACGGCAACATCTTCTCCTGGGCGCTGCGCGAGGCGCGCGATAGCAACGGCAATATCATCCGATATCGTTATTATCTCGATGCCAATGACAGCGGCACGAACAACGGCAGTTCCCCGGCGCCGGGCAAGGAGCTTTATCTCAAGACCATCGAATATACCGGCCGCGAGGGCGAGGCGGGCCGATATGTGGTGACGCTGACGCGGGCGAGCGAACTTCTCGAAGACCGCCGTCCCGACGTCGTGATCGACGCCCGCGGCGGCTTCAAACGGGTGACGGCAGATCTGTTACGCAAGATCACGCTGACCTATGGCGGCGCGCCCGTTCGCTCCTATGAGCTGACCTACAAGACCGGGGCGTTCGCCAAGACGCTTCTGGAGAAGGTCAAGCAGTACGACGCCAACGGAGAGCTCTTCAACGAGCACGAATTCAGCTATTTCGACGAGGCGCGCGACGAGGGCGGGCTCTATAAGGGCTTCGGCGCCACGCGCGAGACCTGGAATACGGGGTCTGACAATGTCGAGGGCAACGGTCTCCTCGGCGATCTCGACGCCAGCGCCCTGAGCGGCCAGGAATCGCGGAGCGTCGGCGGCCATCTCTATGTCGGCGTCGGGTTCTTGCCGACCAAGAGCAAATCCGTCGGCGTCAAGGTCGGTTACGCCACCGGCTCCGGCAAGGGGCTCCTGGCGCTGGTCGACATCGACGGCGATGGCCTGCAGGACAAGGTCTTCCGCCAGGGCGGGCAGATCTGGTATCGCGCCAACCGCTCAGGCCCCAATGCTGGCGCTTCGACCACCTTCGGGCCGAAAACGCTGATCGCCACCCTGCCGGCCATCAGCCGCGACGAGACGTCGACGACCTCGGCCGGTCCGGAGGCCTATCCGAGCCTGGGCATCGTCGGCGGCTTTGTCGGCGTCAACTGGTCGACCACCGATACGGAGTCGTCGGTCTATTTCTCCGACGTCAATGGCGACGGCCTCGTCGACCTCGTCAACAATGGCGGCGTGCTGTTCAATCATATCGATTCGAGCGGCGCGCCGGTGTTCACCGCCGACAGTTCGGATACGCCCTATCCCATCGGCGAGGGCGCCATCGCCAGCGGGCTGCTGAGCGCCGAGCTGCAAGAGGTTTATGAGCGCGAAAACGCCGCCAACCCCAAGACCGACGCCATCCGCCGCTGGATCGCGCCTTATAGCGGCGTCGTCTCCATTGCCGGCGCGGTGGCGCTGGTCGAGGACGCCAGTCCGGAGCGGTCCGAATATGCGACAGCCGACGGCGTGCGCGTGGCCATTCAGCACGACGCCAATGAGCTGTGGTCGGAAACGATCGCCGCCACCGATTACACGCCCAAAACGCCGTCCGTCGCTCCCGTGTCGGTGCAGAAGGGCGATGTACTGTATTTCCGCGTGCAGTCGGTCGATGACGGCGCCTATGACCAGGTGAACTGGGCCCCGGTCATCGCCTATACGGGCGTGCCGGCAACCGTCGACGCCAACAATCTCGACCCCTATATCTTTGATTCCGCGCAAGATCTGACGCTGATCGCCTCCCGGCCCACCACGGTCAACATGCCGTTCAACGGCGCCGTCGCCATCACCGGCACGCTCAACAAGACGGCGGCCACCAGCGACGACGCCGTTCTCGAAGTGTTGAAGGACGGCGCCGTGCTCGCCAGCCAGACCATTCCGGCCACGGCGACCGGCGCCTTCACCATCAATCAGAGCGCCAGCGTTCTGAAAGACGAGTTCGACGGGGACGGTAATCAGATTCAGACCGGAACCAAGTTGTCCATCCGCCTGCGCATCGACAGCCGCATCGACCTGAACAAATTCTCCTGGGATGCCGCCGCGCCGCCGACCATCGCCTATACCGCTTCGCCTGATCTGGACCCGGGCGCGCCGCTGCCGGTGACCGAAGCGCCGGTCTCCAGCGATCTTTACCCGGAAAGCAACCTCACTGCGCCGCTTACGCCCTGGACCGCGCCGTCCGACGGCGCCTATACCTTCGAAGCCGAAGTTCAAGGCGGCGCCGGCAGCGTGGTGCTGACCGCCAAGAGCGCGGCTGAGCGCCTGGCCAAACAGACCGTAACCATCGGCTCGACACAGACTTTCAGCCTGACGCTGACCGCTGGCGCACAGGTTTATTTCGAGTTCCACAGCAACGACAACGCCACCGGCGGCGCCATCACCTTGGCGCGCGTGCGCCAGGTGGTCAGTGGCGAGCCTCAGGATCCGGCCCTGTCTTCGGCGCTTTATTATGCGTCGTCCGCCGATATTCTGCCGCAACGCTATCGCGGCTGGAACGCTTTCGGCTATAACGGCAATCTCGACGCCGCCACCCAGCCAATCAATATCGCCTCGGACGACCTGACGCTTTCCCGTCTGGGCGGCATCGACCGCGGCGGCTATCAGAGCGACCTCGAAAACGCCGTTGAAAACGACAGCGATCCGACCGTCGACACCAGCAGCTTTACACTGAAGGTCACGCCTTATCTGTCGGATTTCGCGCGCCAGCGGCTCAAGGGCGCCGATCCCGAATTGTGGGTCTCAGGCAGCGCCATGAGCGCGTCGCGCCAGGGCAAGAATTACATTGCCGACCCCACCGTCGACCGGTTCGCCGGCGCGCGCGCCGTGCCGCGCATGGGCGCGACCTCCCAGCGCGCGGTGGCGGGCGGCATCGGTTTCGATATCGGCGGCATCGGCGTCAACGGCGGCGTGTCGAAAGCCAACTCCACAGCAAGTTCTCTTCTTGAATTCAAGGACATGAACGGCGACCGCTTCCCCGATGTGATCGCCAAGAGCCGCCCGGTGCAGTTCTCGCCGATGACCGGCGGCCTGGAGGCTGAGTTTCGTCCTGACGCGCCCGACGTCAATCCGCAAGAGACCAGCATGGAGACGGTCAGTTTCAGCGTTGGCGGTTCTTACGCCAAGGCTGTGGGCAATGTCCTTGGCGATGGCGCGCCAAAGCCGGCCGTCACCACCATGCCCAGCGGCGAGAACGGACAGCTGATGGCCTCGCTCGGCGTCTCCGGCGACATCTCCAAGGGCTCCAGCGACGTCCAATATGATCTCGTCGATATCAACGGCGACGGTCTGCCCGACCGTGTGTCGGCCGCAGGAGAGGCGCTCAGCGTCGCGATCAATCTCGGCTATGATTTTGCCCCGGAAGAACATTGGGGCGTCGGCAAGATCAATGAGGGCGACAACGAAGCCAGGAGCGTCGGCGGAACCGCTGGCGGATCGATCGGCTTCAATAATGGGAATTTCGGCTGGGGCGGCGGCATCAACACCTCGGCCAATGAATCGGGTTCACGCTATTCGCTGCAGGATATCAACGGCGACGGCCTGCCTGACAGCGTGCGCGTAAACAGCCGTACGGACAGCGTTATCGCCGTGGCCTTCAACACCGGCGGCGGCTTCACCCAGCCTTATGACTGGGGCGGCGCGAACGGCGCCGGCCTGGCCAATTCCAGACAGCGCACCGATGGCGGCGGCGCTTATTTCACCTATGGCGTCTGCGTGACCGGCGTCGCCTTTTGCGTCGTCATCAATCCCGGCGCCGACTACACCCGCTCGGTCGGCCGTACCGAGAGCGCCATCGCCGACATCGACGGCGACGGCTACCCGGATCATCTGACATCGACGTCGGACGGCGCGATTTCCGCCGGCATCAACCCGACAGGGCGCACCAATCTTCTCAGGGCGGTCAAACGCCCGCTCGGCGCCAGCTTCGAGGTCGCCTACAGCCGCGCCGGCAACACCTACGCCATGCAGCAGAGCCGCTGGGTGATGTCGCGTCTCGCCATCACCGACGGTCAGGCGGGCGACGGTCCGGATACGCTGGTCAGCGCCTTCGCCTATGCGGACGGCGTCTATGAGCGCCGCGAGCGCCAGTTCTACGGCTTCCGCCAGAGCGTCGAGACCCATCTCGACATGGCCGCCGCCGAAGCGCCCTACCGCACCATCACCCGCCTCTATAGGACCGACAGCTTCTATCTCAAGGGGTTCATCGAGAAGGAGACGGTCGCCGGCGCCCAGGGGAACAAATACACCGAGACCGAGAATGCCTATGTGGTCCGCGACGAGGCCACCGGCAATCCGCTCACCGATCTAACCGATCTGACTGCGGTCGGTTTCCCGATGCTGGTGCGCACGGACAAACGCTGGTTCGAGGGCCAGACGGTTGCTGGCAAGACCACTTTCGAGACCTTCGAATATGACGAGTACGGCAATATCAGCCGCTATATCGACGGCTCCGATCAGGGGCCTGCGGACGACGTCGAAGCCGTCATCGCCTATCACCGGGATCTGACGCCTTACATCATCAAGGCCAATTCCATCACCGTGCGCTCCAACGGCGTGGAGATGCGCCGGCGCACCGCCACTTTCCAGGGCGGCACCGGCAACATGCTGGAGGCAAAGAAATATCTCGCCGACGGCAGCGCCGCCGTGGTCACCATGACCTATACGGCAGACGGCAACCTCGCCGCCATCACCGGCCCGGCCAATCACCGCGGCCAGCGCTATCAGCGCCTCTATGCCTACGATCCGGATGTCAGAACCCATGTGACCCGGGTTGCCGACAGCTTCGGCTATGCCTCGACAGCGGCCTATGATCCGCGCTGGGGCCTGCCGACCGAGTCCGTGGACATCAACAATCAGAAGATCTCCACGAGCTATGACGCCAAGGGTCGCATAACCGACTATACCGGCCCCTATCAGCAGGGCTCGGGGCTCAAGACCATCCTCATGGAGTACCATCCGGAGGCGGTCATTCCCTGGGCGCTGACCAAGCATCTCGATGCCGACCGTTCGGTGAGCGATTATATCGAAACCGCCACCTTCATCGACGGTCTCGGCCGCGTGACGCAGACCAAGAAGGACCACGCGCTGCACACCGGCGGCGGCGCCGCCAGCGATGTCATGATCGTCTCCGGGCGCATCAGATATGACGGCCTGGGCCGCATCAGCGAGCAATACTATCCGGTTACGGAACCCCTTGGCGCCCCTGGCGCTTTCAATGCAACCTACGATAGCGTGACGCCGACGCGCACGACTTACGACGTGATCGACCGCCCGCTGACGGTCGCCAATCCGGCGGACGAGACCACGCGCTTCGCCTATGATTTCGGGCCGGACCGTCTGGGGGCGCAGCAGTTCCGCACCCGCGTCACGGACGCCAACAACATCGCCCGCGAGGCCTTCCGCGACGTCGATAACGACATCACCTCGGTCAAGCTCTTCAATGATGGCGGCGCCCAGACACTGTGGACGTCCTATCAATATGACGCCCTCGACCAGATCGTCGCCGTCACCGACGACAAGAACAACGTCACCCAGGCCGCTTACGACAATTTCGGCCGCCGGGTGATGATCGACTCGCCCGATTCCGGCAAGACGGAGTCGGTCTTCGACCTCGCCTCCAACCTCACCGCGAAGGTCACCGCCAATCTGCGCGCGGCCGGCCAGCAGGTGAGCTACGCTTACGACTACAACCGCCTGGCCTCCATCACCTATCCACAGCACCCCGAGAATAACGCCGCCTACACCTATGGCGGGCCCGGCGCGCCCTTCAACCAGGCCGGCCGCCTCGCGGCGATGACCGCCGAGGGCGGACGGGTCGAGCGCCAGTACGGACCGCTCGGCGAGGTGGTCAAAGAGATCCGCACTGTCGATCAGGATACGGTGGTTGATCAGGATCCGACGTTCACCACCAGCTTCCGCTATGACACCTGGAACCGTCTGCAGTCGCTCACCTGGTCCGACGGCGAGACGCTCGCCTTCGAATACAATTCCGGCGGCCTGATCGAAAAGATCACGGGGCTGAAGCAGGCGCTCACCTACAATTACCTGACCTTCATGGGCTATGACAAATTCGAGGCGCGCGAGCGTGTCGAATACGGCAATGGCACAAAAACGGACTATGCCTACAACCCGCTGAACCGGCGCCTTTCCGGCCTCCTCGCCAAGACGGGGACGGGCCGCGCCTTCATGGACATGGCCTATGGTTACGACGCCGTCGGCAATATCCGGACGCTGGCCAACAACGCCCAGGTGCAGAACCTGGCGCAGAAGGGCGGCAAGACCAGCTACACCTTCACCTATGACGATCTCTATCAGTTGACGGCCGCGACCGGCGAATGGGCCAAGCCCTACATCGCCGCCAACAAGTTCACGCTGTCGATGAGTTATGACAGCATCCACAATATCACGCGCAAGAACCAGTACGCCTACAAACAGTTCAGCTTCGGCAGCCAGACGCCGAACGTCGCCGTCACCTACGACTGGAGCTACGCCTACGCCTCGGGCAAGCCGCATGCGGCCTCTCTCATCGGTAACCGGGCGTTCCTCTACGACCTCAACGGCAACCAGGCCGGGTGGGACGCGACCGACAGCTACGCCAACCGCCGCAACATCTGCGACGAGGACAACCGCCTGCAGCAGGTGAAAGACAGCGCCACGCAGGCCGTCACCTTCAAATACGACGACGGCGCCGGCCGCGTCGTCAAACGCGGCTCGGGCGGCGAGACGCTCTATGTCAATCCGTGGTATGTCGCCGCGCTCGGGCGCACCCGCCGCGATGCTTGTCTGATCGCGGCCAACAAAAAACCGAAGCACGTGTAACAGGGGCAAAGGTCCGGGTCTCGCTGCGGTTATGTCCGTTGTCTGTGGCTACCGTGGCGTCGGGGGCTGTTCCGTGGCGGCGACGGCCTGCGCCTTTTCATGCAGGGCAGGCTGGTTGTCCTTGATTTGAACGATGAGATGAGCGTCCGCTTCCGCGGCTGCCTGGAAAGTTTTTTTGACAGTGCATGGCGTCGAGCGTGACGATGTGGCCGTCCAGATCGAGTTCGGACAACAGTCTTTGGGCGGCGGGTATTTCGTTTGATTTGGCGTCGATTTCGACATGAGCCAGAACCAGGGAGCTTCCGGTTGAGAAGGCGCTGAGCAATTGCGCAGCCTTGCGATCGTTGAAATTGAGTCCGTTGCGCAACTCCCATCTCTCTGATTCAATTAAATAAATTGATTCGGAGGGGACCGATGGCACGGCGTGACTTCAGGCAGATGAGCCTGGTTGACCAGTTTTACAATATTCGTCCGAAGCGGAGCGAGCATCTGGAC
>JBNKDX010000014.1:0-14532 GCA_050288485.1 Rhodomicrobiaceae bacterium
GTTTCGCGTCGTCAACGTTTTTGGACACCAGGGTAAAAAATATCAGATGAATCCGGTCCAGGTGCCCCTTGGCCACATCGTCCCAGAAGCGGATCAGCCTCTCCATCACCTGGATTTCGCCGTCGCCGAATTTATGCGCCGAGAGCGTCAGTAGAGCGGCCCCCAGTGCGCCCGCCTCCATCGCGATCCGCCCCGCAGCCTGCACCGCATCGGTATGCAGGAAACCGCCCATCTCTTCCACAAGCGCCGCCATCGCCGCCACCGGCTGCACCGCGCCGGTCTCATTGTTGGCCAGCATCAGCGACACCATGAACGGCCCACCGCCGGAAGTCTCGCGCCATGCTGCGAATCGGGCCCGCGCCGCCTCCAGATCCACGGCGCCGCCGGGCCGTACGGGCAGCTTCTCAATATCCTCCGCGGCAAACTGCCCGCCGCCAAGGACCGAAGCATGCTCCGCCGCCGAAACGAAAAGCCGCGCCCTTGTGCCGCCGCCGAACCACGCAGGAGACAGCGCCGAGACATTCGCCTCGGTGCCGCCACTGGTGAACACAACCTGCCGCGGCTCGCAAGCAACCAAAGCCGCCACCTGCTCCCGGGCCGTCTCGACAACCGCCCGCGCCTGCCGCCCCTCCGTATGCACGGAAGAGGCATTGCCCGCGAGGCCGAGCGCCGCCGCCATCGCGTCCCGGGCCTCGGGCCGGAGCGGCGACGTCGCATTGTGGTCGAGATAAGCCCTCGGCGTCATGCCTACCTTGTCCAATCCTCGCGAGAGTGAGCGGCGTCCGGCATCTTGCCGGTCAACTTCACCGCGCCGTTGTGCCCGTCGATACTGCCGTCGAGCACATCCTGCAGCGTCACCCCTTCCAGGAAGCCGGCGATGTGCGCCTGCAGCGCCTGCCACAACTCATGCGCGGCGCAGGGCCTCGTGCCCAGGCAGAAATCCTTGTCCTCGGGCGTGCACCGGTTCATGCGCACCTGCTCATCCGCCGCCGTCATGATTTCGGCGATGGTGATTTCCGAAGGATGGCGCGCCAGCCGGTAGCCGCCTTTCGGGCCGCGCACCGCCTTGACGAGCCCCGCGCGTCTCAGCCTCATGAACAGTTGTTCGAGATAGGCCGTGGAAATCTGCTGGCGTTCCGCTATAGAACTGAGAGGCATCGACGAAGCGGGGCCGTGCCCCGCCAGTTCAACCATTGCGACGACGGCGTAACGGCCTTTGGTGCTGAGTTGCATTGCGTTCTTGCCTTTCCCAGAGGCCGCCCGTGCGGTTTCGGCTTGCGAGTCGCGCGGGCAGTTGTGCTATTGAGTGCACCTGCCGGTCACTGCGGCCGGTTGCTTCCAATAATTCTAAATTCGTAACCTATGACGTATAGTAATCCCGACAACTGGAGTCAAGTATTCTGCGGCGAATTGCCGTTGGTTCCCTTAAGCAGCGGCCTGCCGCAAGACGCCATTTGCCGCACCGGCTGACGCACCTTACGAAAAGTCCAAGGATCATGCCCGAAGTCATCATCAACGGCCCCGCCGGACGCATCGAGGCCCGGTACCATCACGAGGCCGCAAATTTTGCGCCGATCGCCGTCATTCTACACCCCCATCCGCAATTCGGGGGAACGATGAATAATCAGATCGTCTACCAGCTCTATTATTCGTTCGTGAAACGGGGGTTCTCGGTTCTCAGGTTCAATTTTCGCGGCGTGGGACGCAGCCAGGGCCTGTTCGACAACGGCCCGGGCGAACTGTCGGACGCCGCGACCGCGCTCGACTGGCTGCAGATCTATAACCCGGACGCGCGCTCGTGCTGGATCGCAGGCGTGTCGTTCGGCTCGTGGATCGCGATGCAGCTCCTGATGCGCCGCCCGGAAATCGACGGCTTCGTCGCCGTGGCGCCGCCCGCCAATCTTTACGATTTCAGCTTCCTGGCGCCCTGTCCGTCCTCCGGACTGATGATCAACGGCGAGGAAGACCGAGTCGTGCCGCCCGAATCGGTCAGATCGCTTGTGGACAAGCTGAAGACCCAGAAGGGGATCGTCATCAATCACGAAACCGTCCCAGGCGCGAACCATTTCTTCGAAGACAAGGTCGACGAGCTGATGACTACGGTCGACGACTATCTCGACCGGCGCCTTGACCCCTCGCGCAAGCTTCCCGCGCCAGGAAAGGGCCGGAAGGATAAGGACAAGGCAAAGGACCAGTAAGGCGGCCGGACATCCGGCCTCCTCCATCCTCCCGGCGGCGGCGCTCGCCCGCCCTCGCATGTGCCGGTTATCACCGTTCATGCACTTCCGGCTTCTTGCAGCTTGATTTACCCGTAAACGCCGTTAGGCTCCCCTTGAGACCGGGTTCGCTCCGGCGAATCGGCAGATGTAGGCTTGGCCGCGGCAGGCTCAGGCTCTCCGAAAACCGGCAAATGCTTCCCAATCCCAGGAACATGCGCCGCCGAGCCGTTCTCCGCCCATCGGCCCGCTAAACCGAGGAACCGCCATGGATCCCGATATGGTCAGGCAGCAAGAGGAAGCAGAGGCGGCCAGCCACTCACCGCTTCCCAGAATCGAGCCGCCTCCTCTGCTCGACGTTGTGCAGCCGCTGAGCGATGAATCCCCTTTCGACGCCGACTTCCAACGCAGCCCTCCCGGCGGCGATGCCCCGCCGCGGCGGAAGAATGCCGCCCCGCGCGGTGTCTGGTTCACGGCGCTTCTCGATACGCTTCTCACGGTGATCGGGTTGTCCTACGGTCTGAGGTTCGGCGCAAATCTGAACCTCGTGCCCTGGCAGGCGCTCTCAGCGGGGGCTCTTGGCGGCATCCTCATGGGTTGGGGGGCGACGGGCCTCTGGCTCCGGCTGCGCCATGGCCTTTCGGCGGGACGGGCCACGATGGCGGCCTTCCCGCCAACGGTCATGGTGACGATCGTCATGATGGCGTCCATAAAACTCGCCGACCGGTATTGGGCGCTCGCCCCCCGGGAGCTGGCCGTGGTGCTGGAGGAATACCAGGCCGGCGTGTTCATGCTCAGCGGCGGCGCACTCGCCGCCTATCTGCTGGCGCTCCGCCGGCTGTGGAAAGTCTTGCGCCGCTGATCGCCGGTCCCTGTCCCGCCCCTCCCGCCTGTAGCGGAAGACCTCCCGTCCTGTCCCCGACTTGAATGCGGGGGAAACGACTCGTCGCACCCAACCGACTTGGAATCGGCACAGTTGCAGCGTATCAAGGACGGAGTAAACAGCGCCTACGGATCGATATGAACCGGAGCAGTCACGTCATGTGGCGGCTAATCCGCCTTTTTTCCTCACGCTCAGACGCAGAAGCGGCCGTCTGCCGCGGCATGGGCGACTTCAAGCTCCGAATGAGGTGTTATCATACGGGCTGACATGCGATCCGCCGGGGCGGTTCGCGAGCCGACGGAGCGTCCGGGACGGGCCTTCCGTGGGCGCAATGCCCGTTCTGTTCCGGGCGCGTTCAATGTTTCGCAATTGCGGGATGCGACGAGTTCACCACGCGGCCGCGCATTGCGGGCAAAACACTTATAACGCTGGTCAACGAAGTCGTTGACATATGTTACTATATAACATACGGCGTTCAGAAAACGAGGCCACGCGGATGTTTTATATGAGTGCCGCTGCGCGGATCAGCATCGCCGTCATCCTTATCGCGGTGCTATGGGGGGTAAGTCTATGCGCAATGTCCTGAATGGCTACGGCGCGGTAAATGGCGGCGGTCCGGCAGCCATCACGCTGGACAATCTTACCATCAGCTACGACCGCAAACCCGCCGTGCATCATCTCAACGGCGCTTTCTCGGCCGGTTCGCTCACCGCCGTAGCCGGACCGAACGGGGCGGGAAAGAGCACGCTCCTGAAAGCGCTGGCCGGAATTGTGCGCGCCGACGAAGGCCAGATCCGTATCGACCGCGGCTTGTCTCCGGTCGGCTATCTGCCGCAGGTCGCCGAACTGGAGCGCGAAGTCCCGCTCACCGTTCTGGAGCTTGTCGCCAGCGGCTTCTGGAACCAGTGCGGCAGTTTCCATACCATCAGCAGGCGCGAGCGGCGGCTGGCGCTCGACGCCCTCGATCTGGTCGGGCTGGGGACTCTCGAACACCGCAGTCTGGCGAGCCTGTCGGTCGGCCAGTTTCAGCGTATGCTGTTCGCGCGGCTGATCGTCCAGGACGCGCCGCTGATCCTGCTCGACGAGCCATTCGCCGCCGTTGACGCACCGACCATGCGCCGCCTCCTCGACCTCATGCTCATGTGGCACCGCGACGGCCGCACCGTGATCTGCGTCCTGCATGATCTGGAGCTCATCCGCCGCATGTTTCCGAGTTGCCTGCTGCTCGCGCGCGAATGCGTCGCCTGGGGCAATCCGGCCGAGGTGCTGCGGCCCGAAAAAATCGCAGCGGCGGGTAATTTTCAGAGCGCTTGGCCGGTCCATCCGGAGCTTTGCCTGCAATGACCGAACTGGTCTCGCCGTTCCTCGACTACGGCTTCATGCGCCGCGCGCTCGCCGCGTGCTTCGCCATTTCGGCCAGCGCCGCGCCGCTCGGCCTGTTCCTCATGATGCGCCGCATGACGCTGATGGGCGACGCCATGTCGCACGCCATCCTGCCCGGCGTATCCCTCGCCTTCGTCATCTCGGGCGTGGCTCTGTGGCCGATGACGCTCGGCGGCCTGATCGCCGGACTGCTGATTGCGTTCATTGCCGGGACCATCAGCCGCCTGACGCCGCTCAAGGAGGACGCCAGCTTCACGAGCATCTACATCATCGCGCTGGCCCTCGGCGTCATGATGATCTCCATCAAGGGCAGCCCCGTCGATCTCATGCATGTGCTGTTCGGCAACGTGCTGGCGGTCGACAACTTCTCCCTCGTGCTCATTACCGGGGTCGCCACCGTCACGCTTCTGACGCTCGCCGTCATCTACCGCGGCCTGATCCTGGAATGCTGCGATCCCGGTTTTCTGCGCGCGGTCGGCGGCCGCGGCGGGCTGTATTACCAGATTTTCCTGATGCTGATTGTCCTCAATCTCGTGGCGGCGTTCCATGTGCTGGGCACGCTGATGGCGCTCGGCCTCATGATCCTGCCACCGCTCACCGCGCGCTTTTGGAGCAGGCGGCTCGAAGGAATGCTCGCCTTGAGCGTGCTGATCGCGGCCGCCGCGTCGCTGACCGGGCTTTTGTTCTCCTATTACGTCAATGTCCCGTCCGGCCCCGCGATCATCCTCGTCGCGGGCACTTTCTACGCAGTCTCCCTCATCGTGGGACCGCGTGGAGGCATTGTCTTCCGTTATCTCCCACGCAAGCACTGGAACCCGAAAGACACACCATGAAGCGCATCGCAGCAGCGGCATTGGCCTTATTCCTGCTCATCCCGGCCGCGGCATCGGCGAAGGATAAGTTGAGCGTCGTCACCAGCTTCAGCATCCTTGCGGACATGACCGCGCATGTCGGCGGCGACCATGTCACCGTGACGTCATTGATCACACCTGACGGCGACGCGCATGTTTTCACGCCGACACCCATCCATGTGAAGGCGCTGGGCGAGGCGGACGTGTTCGTCATGAACGGCCTCGGCTTCGAAGCCTGGGCGGAAAAACTTGTGAGATCGGCGAATTTCAAGGGCGTGTCAGCGGTCGCCGCCAGAGGCGTGAAGACGCTCGGCGCAGCGGATGAGCATGCGCACGGCCACCACGCCCATGACGGGCGCGACGGCGAGAGCGACCCGCACGCTTGGCAGAATATCAAGAACGGCATCGTCTACGTCGCCAATATCCGCGACGCGCTCGCCAATGCCGACCCCGCCCACGCAGCGGACTACCGGGCCAACGCGGAGCGCTACATCGCCGAACTGAAGGCATTGCATAAGTGGGTGAAGGCGGAAATCGGCAAGGTTCCGGCCGCCAAGCGCAAAGTCATCACGTCGCACGACGCTTTCCGCTATTTCGGCCATGCCTATGGCGTGGATTTCATCGCTCCGGCAGGCGTCAACGAGGAGACCGAGCCGAGCGCCAGGGACGTCGCCCGCACCATCGACCAGATGCGCAAGCAGCGCATCACGGCGTTGTTCATCGAGAACGTCAGCGACGGACGGCTGATCGAGCAACTCCGGCGCGACGGCGGCGCGACCATCGGCGGCACGATCTACTCCGACGCGCTGTCGGCCGCCAGCGGTCCAGCGAACAGCTACACGCGCATGTTCAGGCACAATGTCGAGCAACTCGTTCCGGCGATGCTGGGCAATCCGGGATCCTGACGGCCGCGGACGGGGCGGAGCGACTTCCCTTCGTCCTCCTCTCGGGCGGCCTGCGATGCGTTCATGAACTGCCCGACCGGCCGCCGCCCGCACGGGAAACGAACGTAACGGCGTCCCCCGCCTCCAGTACGGTCCGGGCGCGCCGGGGCAATTCCACGGCGGTCCCGTCGCGGCGGCGAACCGACGTGCGCACCGAGACGGCGGCGCAGTCCATGCGCTCCATCACGCGGACCGTGCGGCTGAGACCGCCCCCCGCACCTCCGTCCTCTCCTTCGCCGTCACCCGGCAGGAGGTGATAATCCTCCACGACCAGCGGATAGCGGGTCTCCAGGTCTTCCGGATCGCTCAGGGCGGCGGTCGTCATGGCCGGCCATGCCGCGCCAGGACATGGCCCCAGCGTCTCGAATACATGCGCGCCGGCGTTGCTGAGGGTCACGCTGCCGGACATGCCCTGCCCGGCGGGCGGCATTCCAAGCGCCTGGAAGAGGCAGTTCGCTACTGCCTGCGCAACCTCGCCCGCGCCTTCCCCCACCGCGGCAGGCCATCGCGGCGACAGCAGCGTCCCTTCCGGAACGACGATGCGGACGGGCCGCAGGCAGCCCGCATTCATCGGAAAGTCGCCCCCGGCCAGCAGACGGAAAGCATGCAACACCGCCGCCCGGGTCACGGCGGGCGGCGCGTTGAGGTTGTCGGCGCGCTGCGGCGAGGTGCCGCTGAAATCGACTGTCGCCTCACCCCGCTCGCGATCCACTCCGATGCGCACGTGGATGGCGCTGCCCTGCCCCATCGGACATGTGAACGAGACGTCCGCCAGCCCGGCGATGGCTCGGCGCACGCGGGCGGCGGCATCGTCCTGAGCGCGCGCAACCTGCGCCAGAACCGTGGCAGCGCCGCACCCCGTCGTCATGTGCCGCAACGCGGCGGCCCCTCTCGCCGCGGCGGTGACCTGCGCCTTGAGGTCGGCAACCGTTTCAACGATGCTGCGCGGCGGGTAACGGGCGTTCAGCAGCAGGGAGACGAGATCCGCCTCTCGAAAAACCCCGCCATCCACCAGCTTGAAATTGTAGATCGCCGGTCCTTCGTCCTCGACGGAGCGCGCCGGCGGCGCCAGCCCCTCGATCCCGGCATGATGGCCGCGCGCCGCCACCCAG
Organism: Rhodomicrobiaceae bacterium; assembly: GCA_050288485.1. Lineage (GTDB taxonomy): Bacteria > Pseudomonadota > Alphaproteobacteria > Rhizobiales > Rhodomicrobiaceae > JARRLC01. The sequence continues at coordinate 7,390 of JBNKDX010000014.1, forward strand.
AACGGCGGATGGCAACCCGAAGCCTCGAAAACCGGCATGCAGACGGTGAGGTGGGCCGCGCCGACACCGCCGCCGTAAGGCGCGTTGATAACGAAAGCGTCACCCGGACGAACGCCTGCGTTGTTGCGGATGACGCTGGCCAGCGCGCTGTCCATGGACCCCGTATGCACGGGGCTGTGCGGGCCATGCGCGACCAGCCCGCAGCGCGCGTCAAAGATCGCGCAGGCAAAATCCCGGCGCTCGCCGAGGCTCGCGGAAGCGGCGGCGGCCTGCAGCGCATCCCCCATCCCGGCGGCGATCGCCGCCAGCCGGTTGTTGAATACCTCCAGCGGGGCTGTCTTGCGCGGGGCGGGAAGCGCCGCCACCCGAGCGAGGATGACATGATCGCGCCGGTCGATCTGCGCACGCCACCCCTTCTCCACGACGATGGTCTGGTATTCCCCAACGATGAGCGCCGGACCCTGGACCGCATGCCCCAGCCGCAACTGCTTGCGGCGGTAGATGGCCGCGTCGTGCCATGCATCATCCGAAAACAGCCGCGAGAAACGGTAGGGCGCGGCAATGCCGTCACCTTTCCTGCCCGCCGGCAGTGTGCTCGGCGGCGTACCCCTTGCCTCGACGGAAACGGCCTCCACCACCACTTCCCGCTTCGGTTCGATGAAGCCGAATCGCGCGGCATGGGTGGCCTCGAACGCCGCCTTGACGGCTGATACGCTCATGGACGTCGCCGTCTCGACGGGATCGGCGACGCCCGCGGCGCTGAAAACGGGGATCCTCACCGCCTCCTTCGCGCCCCTGTAGCGGAGCACGGCGAGCCCGCGGATCGCCGTCGCCACCACCGATATCCCAGCGCCGCGCACCTCCGCCCGCGCCGCTCCGCCGAGCGTGACGGCCGCTGCCGCCATCGCGGCGAGCGCCGCCTCGCCGAGCGGCATATCCAGACGCTTTCGCCGCGCCGCCCGCGTATCCGCCAGCCCCAGCCCATAGGCCGCAGCCGCGCCGGATAAGGAGTGAAACATCACCCTGGTCACCCCCAGCGCATCGGCGAGACGGCAGGCCTGCTGGCCGCTGGCGCAGCCCGCCGCGTTGAGAATGTACTCATCCGGATCATGCCCGTCCGCCACGGTGATCGCGCGAACGGCCTCCGCCAGCACCCCGACGGCGGCCCGCAGGAACGCTTCAGCAATCTCCTCCGCCGTACGGCAGCCGCCACTCTCGCCGCCCAGCGCCTCGAATTTCACGCGCAGCCCCGCGCTGTCCGGCCCGGCGCCGTTCAGGGCGCCGAACACCGCCGGAAAACTCTCCGGGACGAGCCTCCCGACCACCACGCAGGCGTCGGTGACGGTCAGCGGGCCGCCGCGCCCAAAGCACGCAGGGCCGGGATCTGCACCCGCAGAGTCCGGCCCGACGCGAAAGACGCCGCCGTCATAGCGCAGAATCGACCCGCCCCCGGCGGCGACCGCTTTAACCGGCGTCTCAGGCGTTGGGGCGGGCATTTCCGGGATACCCGGCGCCCGCTCGCCGTCGAGACGCGCGCACAGGGCGGATGTGCCGCCGATATCGACGCTGACAATCTTGTCGAGCGTCTCGAACCCGGTGGTCCCCGCCTTCGCCAGCAACGCCCCCGACTGCGCAGACAGCACCACATCCCCGGCGCCGATCAGGTCCGCATCGATCAGTCTGCCCGCCGAGGTCATGAACAGCACGCGCGCGCCCGTACGGCCGGGGTCCAGTTCTTCGAGAATATGGACGGCGAAGCGCTGCAAAACCGGCGCAAGATAGGCGTCGGCGACCGTGGCGCGGCTCCGGCCGATCAGCCCCAGATGCGATGCCGCCTCGTGGCTTACCGAAATGTGCGGGAAGAACATTTCGCGCGCGATACCCGCCACCAGCGCCTCGTGGGCCGGATGGCGGCCGCCGTGCATCAAGGCGATGGCCACGGACTTGCAGCCCGCAGCCTCGACGGATTCGAGCGCGGCGCAGGCTTCGTCGATGTCGAGGGGGCGTTCGACGGTGCCATCGGCGAGTACGCGCTCGTCGATCTCAACAGCACGGCAATAAAGCCGGTCCGACATCGCGATTTGGGGAGCCAGGACGGCGGCGGCGCGCGCCCTGCAACCGATCCGCAGCGCGTCGCGAAACCCTTTGGTGGTGATCAGCGCCGTCGGCGAACCGCTGTTCTCGACGATGGCGTTGACTGCCAAGCTGGTGCCGATGCGCACCTCGCCGATGCTGCCAGTCGGGATGATTTCGTTGCGCGACAGGCCCATCAGCCGCCGGATACCGCGGACGGCGGCGTCGCGGTAGCCTTTCCCGTCCGTCAGCACCTTACGCACATGCAGCGTGCCGTCAGGGGCGCGCCCGATCACATCCGTGAACGTGCCCCCCCGGTCGACGCAGAAATGCCAAGCGTTCCCTCTCATCGCTCGTTCGCGGCCGGTGTTACCGCAAAGAATGACCTGCCCACGGCGCAGCCCCTTCACCGGAAGGTGCAGGCCACCGGCGAAACGCGCCGCTCCGCCGGTCCCACTTGACCCATTGCGGGCCCATCGTCCCGGGCGCCATCACATTGCGAATGCCCGGATTATGCCATTGATTACTTATCCGGCTGCTGCGACATCTCGCGCTGGATGTTCACCTGCGCCTTCGTTATTTCGGCCATCAGCACCGGCATCAGTTCAGCCATGTAGTCGCCCATCTTGCCCATCGCCGATTTGCCCGTCGGAGAAGCGTAGAAATCGGCGAGCGCCGCCAGTTCGTCGGCCGTGAAAACCTTGATCATCGTCGAGCGCTGCGCCTTCTGGATCGCATCCATGTCCAGGCTCTTCGTCATCAGGTTGAGAAACTGCTCGCGCTGACCTTCCGGCATGCCCTGAGCCATCCTGTTCACCATGTCGGCCATGAGTTCCTTGGTCGGCACGGTGGTCAGATACCGGTCGGCCTCCTTCTCACGATTCTGCGGCGTATCCTCCAGCGCAAGCGCCGAAACCGTCCCCGCCACCAGGAAGATGGCAAGCCATTTTATCATCGATAAGCCTCTCGTATAGCTTTGCGTGCGTCATCACGCGCAGACCAGAGCGGTAATGTCAACAATGGCTTGCCAGGATATCATCTTAATCCGGAAGATTTTGCCGGCAGCGCTTCCTGGAGGCGAGCCAACTCGCGGCGGCGAAAGCCGGCGGGCGTCAGTCCCGTGCGTTTCTTGAAGAATCGCGAGAAGTATGCGGGGTCGTCGAAACCCAGTTCATAGGCGATACGCGATACCGGCGCCGCAATGTAGACGAGCTTGCGCCGCGCCTCCAGAAGCAGCCGCGCCTGCGTCACCTCGAAGGCGGAGGCGCCCGCCATCTCACGGCAGACGCGGTTGAGGCGGCTCGCGGTGACATGGAGCGCCGCGGCATAGCGCGACAGGGGCCAGTGCTCCGCGAAGTGTTCCTCGACGGCGGCGCGAAAAGCCTGGAACAACTGGCTGCGCGGGCTGGCAGCGGCCTCGGACAGCTCGCTCTGCCGCGCGGCCAGAAGCAGGACGGCGGCGACCAGCCACTCCATGACCAGCGCCGAACCCGGCGCCAGTTCGTGGCGCTCGGCGAGGATCTGCTCCATCAATGCGGCGAGACGCCCGGCGCGCTGCGGGCTGGCGGAAAAATCGAGAATGGACGGAACGCCGAACAGGCTGCCGGTCAGCGCGCGGTGTCGTAAATTGGCGCCGCGCGTCAACATGGCCTCGGTAACGGTCAGCACATAGCCTCCCGTACCGTCGAGAAACTCGAAGCTGTGCACCACGGCGGGCGGCACGACGGCGGCGCAAGGGACGCCGGGCTCCATGACCTCACCATCCAGCATCACACGCGCGCCGCCGCTCATCAGCAGGACGAACTGAAACAGCCCCTGATGCCGGTGTGGCCCGATCGTCCAGTTGTAGCGCTGGCTGCGGCTGCGGATGTCCTCGATATGGACGAACTCGGCGTCGGCGACCTGCTTCTCCTCGCCATAGAGCGAAAATATGGGAATTCCGCCGTCCGGCGCCTTTCGCGCGCACGTTTTCACAACCGTATCGCTGCCATCCATGGCCAGCCCCTGCCCTTTCCTTTGCCCCGCCAGGATGTTCGGATCGTACAAGTTTTCGCTTCATGCGTCCATTCCGGCGGGAGGCTTCCTGCGGCATGATGACACTCGGCAGGCTTTTACCGGCGCAAGAGCGACAAGACGCCGGAGACCTGCAGAGCCAACGAGGAAGCGCTTTTTTTCATGACCAGAGACGCCAGAAGGCGCGCCTCAAGGAGGATGCAACATGTTTACCTTCGATCCCTATTCGCCAGCGATCGACGCCGACCCGTTCGCGGCGTACAAGACGCTTCGTGACGACTATCCGTGCTTCTGGAGCGAGCACGCCAATATGTGGGTGCTGTCGCGCTACCATGACATCGTGCGCGCGCTCAATGAGTGGCAGACCTTCTCGTCCGCCAAGGGCAATCTCATGGACGAGTTGCCGAACCGCGCGGGCGCCACGCTCGGGACCACCGATCCGCCGCGCCACGACCGCCTGCGCGCGCTCATCCAGCACGCCTTCTCCAAGCGCAACCTGGACTATATCGACGGCCATATCCGCGAGGCCGCGAATGAAGCCATCGCCGGTTTTGCGGACCGGAAGACCTTCGATTTCATCGAGGATTTCTCGTCCAAGGTCACGGTGAAGGTGCTGTTCCGCCTGCTCGGTCTGCCGCCGGGAGACGACGATATCGTACGCGACAAGGCGGTGCTGATGGTGCAGTCCGATCCCGTCTCGCGCCAGAAAGGGCCGGACCACGTCGCCGCCTATATGTGGATGCAGGACTATGCGGGCAAGATCATCGCCGAGCGCAAGGCGAACCCCGGTGAAGACCTCATCTCGCAATTCGCGCTCGCCGAAATCGACGGCGACAGGCTCGAAGACCGCGACGTTCTGCTGACGACGACCACGCTCATCATGGCGGGGATCGAGTCGCTTGGCGGGTTCATGGCGATGTTCGCCTACAACCTCGCCAACCTCCCCGAAGCGCGCCGCGCCTGCGTGGCCAACCCCGCGCTCATCGCCGACGCCATCGAGGAGTCCCTGCGCTTCAACACCTCGGCGCAGCGCTTCCGCCGCTGCCTGCAGCATGACACCGAGTTGCACGGGCAGACCATGAAGGCCGGGCAGTTCGTGTGCCTGGCTTACGGCTCGGGCAACCGCGACGAGCGGCAGTTCCCGAACGCCGACGTCTATGACATCGGCCGCAAACCGCGCGGACATCTGGGCTTTGGCGGCGGCGTTCATGCCTGCCTCGGCGCCTCCATCGGGCGCATGGGCGTCCGGGTGGCCTTCGAGGAATTCCTCAAGGCCGTGCCGGAGTTCACCCAGGTGGAGACGGACCTCAAGTGGATGCCGTCCACCACATTCCGCAGCCCGATGCAGCTCGACCTGGCGCGGGAGGCATAGCGGAACAGGACATTTGCGGGGCGGCCGGACAGGGCCGCCCCCTGCCGCCTTGGTTTCGCCGCGCCGTCCCCTTAACCCAGACACGGTGAAAGCGGTGGCCGTCGAGCCGGTTGTGCTTTACGCTGCAGTCGCCAAATCTTAGTAGCCCGCTAAGGGTCTCGATAACCATGGGAGATAGAGCATTGGCAAAGATCGTCTATGTCGAACCGTCCGGCGCCGAGCGCGTAATTGACGTCCCTGATGGCTGGACCCTGATGCAGGCCGCCACCGCGAACGGCGTGGAAGGCATGGACGCGGAATGCGGCGGCTCCTGCGCCTGCGCGACATGCCATTGCTATGTGGATGAGCGGGCCGTGGACGTACTGCCGCCGCCGAGCGAGACAGAACTCGCGATGCTGGAGAACGTGGCCGCCGGGCGTCAGCCCACCAGCCGCCTTGCCTGCCAGATCAAGGTCCATCGCGGCCTGAACGGAATGATCGTCCGTCTGCCCGATGCGCAGAGCTGAGCGAAGCGGAAAGCCGTCCGGCGTATGAGGGCAGCCGCCGCGGCGGTCCCTGGTTAGCGGAGTGATCGCCATGACAGCACCAATCGTCATCGCCGGAGCGGGGCAGGCCGGGCTGCAAGCCGCTGAGTCCTTACGTGCGAGCGGCCATGCCGGACCGCTCCTCATGATCGGCGATGAACCGCGCGGGCCCTATCACCGCCCACCGCTGTCGAAGGGCGTTCTCCTCGGCGAGACGGCGCCCGAGCAACTCGTCATGCGTTCCGCCGATTTCCTGGAACGCAAGGGCATCGAACTGGTGACGGGTGTTCGTGTGGAGGCCATCGACCGCGCGGGCGCCCGCTTGGCCTTCAGCGACGGCCGCGAGCTGACTTATGCCGGTCTCGTCCTGGCGACGGGTGCGCGCCTGCGCCCTCTGCCGGTGCCGGGCGCGGATCTGAAGGGCGTCATGGGCCTGCGCACGCTTGACGACGCTCTCGGCCTGAGCGAAGCGCTCGACGCGGCGACCGATGTGGCGATCATCGGCGGCGGCTTCATCGGGCTGGAAGTGGCGGCGGCGGCGCGCAAGCGCGGCAAGACCGTCACCGTGTTCGAGGCGCTCGACCGGCTTATGGCGCGCGCCGTCTCGCCGCTGATCTCCGGCGTCTACAAGGACCTGCACGAAAGCCACGGCGTCGCCATCCGGCTCGGCGCGAAGGTCACGGCGCTGGCGGGCGAGAACGGATACCTCCGCGCCGTGGTCACGGAAGACGGCGCAGAAACGCCTGCGCAGCTTGCCGTGGTCGGCATCGGCATTCTCGCCAATGATGCGCTCGCCGCCGCCGCCGGGCTAACCACCGCAAACGGCATCGTGGTGGATGACTGCGCGCGCACCGAGGATCCGCTGATCACCGCCGCAGGCGACTGCACGGCGCGCCGCCTCGCCGACGGCAGCCATCTGCGCCTGGAATCGGTGCAGAACGCCATCGAGCAGGGCAAATCCGCCGCCGCCGCGCTGCTGGGGCAAGAACGCCCCTTCACCGCCACCCCGTGGTTCTGGTCCGATCAATACGGCATCAAGCTGCAGATGGCGGGCATCGCGGGCGGCTATGACGACGTGGTGTTGGCGACCGGTGTGGTGCCACGTGAATTAGATATTCCTGGCATCAACGGCAGCAATGTTCTTGGTTACCTTGATGTATT
>JBNKDX010000015.1:0-13905 GCA_050288485.1 Rhodomicrobiaceae bacterium
GCCGTCGAGCCGCTCATCGGCCACACCAAGGAGGAGCACCGCATGGGCCGCAATTATCTGGCCGGGCGCGAGGGCGACGCCGCCAACGCCGTGCGCGGCTTGGCGGCCTACGGCCGTTACGGTTGGCGTGACGCGACCGATAGTTCACGGACGACTACGCCGAGAACCGCTCCTGTGGGCAATCGCGCCACCTGATCTTGGCGCCAGCTTCCGAATCGGGAAGAGATCAGAGCCTGCCGCTGCAGGGATTGGCAATGATCGTGCAGCGCTGCAGGCGCAACGAACTCAAGCTGCCATCGACACGCACAATGTGGCAACGTTTCTTGACTCTGCGCGCGAGGTCCAGGTCTGCGAAACGCTCGCCATGCGTGTTGATAACGCGCTGTCGCCACGCCTTGATGGCGCTATTTCTGGCCTTGGAAATCCTGATCGCCGCGGCGCCTGCGGCCTTAACCGCTCCCTTGCATTCGCGAGTGTCCTTCCTCGGCCTGGCGTCGGCCGCGGACACGGCCATGCAAAGCGCCGCAAAGGCAATCATTAGCTTTCTCATTGAGACCTCATCGCTCTGTCGAGGAGGAATTCGGGTTGGGATTGCAACGTTGCCTGAACATGGGCAGCAAGTTATGTTCACGCAGCATAGCCAACTACACGCCACATATGTGGACGACACAGGGTCGCCAGGTCAAGAAGAGCGTCCCAACGGACCGGAATTGGAGATTTCGCGTATATCCTCCACTTTCGACACTCCGAACCCCGCTGAACCTCCGGCACCCAGAATGTACCCGGCGATCGTGCCGAGAAGTGCTGATATTTCTTTTCCCTCAAGTATTTTTTCGACGCCAAACAGGACCAGCGCCGTAACAATCAACAGTAGCGCAATATACCTCAAGCCACCGTGACCTAGAAGATAGAAGCCGATATCCTTGTTTGTAGAGGCGACTGCAAACACGACGCAATAGAGCGAGAGCGCAGAGAACAGGTATAGAAATACCAACCTTGTGTCTTCACGATCAAATATGCCCGCAGCCTTGGCGTCCCGATACCGCATTTCAGCGGCGCTCGCTTCGCTGTCAGCGTTCTCTGGCGCCGAATCGGTCTCCTCGCGTTTCATTCGCTCTTTGTGGGATCTCGCGTGGGCGACGCCCACAAGCTGAATGGGGCGCCAATTCTCCACGTTCGCATCGGCGAAACTGTCGGCGCCGCCCCTCTCGCTTAAGGACCCAACCAGCGGGTACAAAGCTATAATTCCAATCAACGCGAGCAAGAACGCCTTCACGAGTAACTCCAGCATCAAATATTCAATGGCTTGAATGCGATGTCCAGCGCTTTAGAAATGCGGGTGGCGCACGGGTTTGTGAAATATATGATCTGGTATTCTCAGATCACATATAACGGAAGAGGATATATAAGCAGAGTATCGGGATCGTCCAACTCACGATGATGCCGGAGATCTTTATGATGTCGTGCGCCATGTGTGAATTGTCGCCCCCAGTTCGCGTGGTCCCCGCTTTAGCATCAGCCATGACACCCTCCGAGGTTGTGTTTATTATATGATGCAACCTTATATGCACTTCAGGTGGTATGTCAACTCATTGTCAACCACAGGTGCAGCGTATGAACGCGTATTCCGGTCCTTCCTCAGACATGGCGGCCCTCCGCATCTACGCCCTTCCCTCCGCTCTCACCGCGCCCATTGCATCCCCGTCCCCCTGCTGCTAGCCTCGCCTCGCGATGACGAGCGAAACGAAACCCTATCTGGTGCTGGCCCGGAAATACCGCCCTCAGACCTTCAACGATCTGATCGGGCAGGACGCCATGGTGCGTACGCTCCAAAACGCCTTCGAGGCGGGGCGCATCGCGCAGGGCTACATGCTCACCGGGGTGCGCGGCGTCGGCAAGACGACGACCGCCCGCATCATTGCCCGCGCGCTCAACTACTCCAAGCCCGGCGCCGATCTCGCCCCCACCATCGACATGCCGGATTTCGGGGAGCACTGTCAGGCAATCATCGAAAGCCGCCATGTGGACGTGGTGGAGATGGACGCCGCCTCGCATACCGGCATCGACGACGTCCGCGAGATCATCGAGGCGGTGCGCTACAAACCGGCCTATGCGCGTTATAAGGTCTTCATCATCGACGAAGTGCACATGCTGTCGAAGGCGGCTTTCAACGGTCTCCTGAAGACGCTGGAAGAACCGCCGCCGCATGTGAAGTTCATCTTCGCCACAACCGAAATCCGTAAAGTGCCGGTGACGGTGCTCTCCCGCTGCCAGCGCTTCGACCTGCGGCGCGTGGATGTCACACTGCTCGTCGAACATTTCGCGCGCATCGCCGCGTCGGAGGGGCAGACGGCGGAGCCGGAGGCCCTGGCCTTGATCGCGCGGGCGGCGGAGGGCTCGGTGCGCGACGGGCTGTCGATCCTCGATCAGGCGCTGGCGCATGGCCAGGGCAAAGTGCACGCCGCCGACGTGCTGGCGATGCTGGGGCTTGCCGACCGCGGGCGTATTTACGACCTTCTCGACGCCGTTCTGGGCGGCCGCCCGCGCGACGCTATCGCGCTTCTGGAGGCCCTTCATAATGACGGCGCCGACGCCACGCAGATCGTGACCGATCTTGCCGAGGCCGTCCACGCCGCGACGCGGGTAAAGGCGGCGGGCGAGGGTGCGGTTCCGGCCCTCAGCGCCGGGGAACGCACACGCGCCAAGGCTGCGGCCGCGCGCCTGTCCATGGCGGCGCTGGCTCGTGCCTGGCAGATGCTGCTCAAGGGTCTGGAGGAGGTGAACCGTGCGCCGCGCGCCATCACCGCCGCCGAGATGCTGCTGATCCGCATGTGTTATGCCGCCAACCTGCCGGCGCCTGACGAGGTCATTCGCAGCTTGACAGCGAATCCAGGGGGTCGCACAAATAGCGAACGTTTGCAAAACGAAACGCCAATACGCGCCGAAGTTCGCGATTCGTCCGATGTGCCGCCCGGCCGCCGCTTCGCGGGAGGCGAGGACGCGCCGCTGCTGGACGATGACGAGAGGCCGGACCCCGGCCTGGAGATGGCGGCGCCTCTGCCGCCGCAATTGGCGTCTTATGCGGACGTCGTCTCGCTCGCCGGTGAGCGGCGCGATGTGCGGCTGAAGATGGCGCTGGAAGACCAGACCGAGCTCGTGCATTTCAAGCCCGGCCATATCGAGCTGCATCTGCTTGCTGGTGCGCCGAAGGACCTGGCGGGCGATCTCGGACGCAAGCTGCTCGCCTGGACCGGGGAGCGCTGGATCATTTCCATCACGGCCGAGCGGGGGGAGCGGCCCTTGGGGGAAGTCCGCCGCGAGCGCGAGGCGAGAATGCGGGAGGAAGCGCGACGGCATCCGGCTGTGCAGCAGGTGATGCGCGCCTTTCCGGGCGCCGAGATCGCGACCGTGCGCGATCTGGATGGGGACAAAGGCAAAAAAGGTTGACGGACCGGTGAGGTTCCGTCGAAGAGACATCGGACACAAACATTAGGAACGCCCATGAAGAACCTCATGGACATGATGAAACAGGCCTCGCAGCTCAAGGCCAAGATGGAAGAGATGCAGGCCGCGGTGGAAGCCGTGACGGCCACGGGAACCGCCGGGGCCGGTCTCGTGACCGTCACGCTCAACGGCAAGGGCGTGCTGCAGGCCGTCAAGATCGATCCGAGCCTCCTCAAGGAGGGCGAGGGGGAAATTCTCGAAGACCTGATCGCCGCCGCGCATGCCGACGCCAAATCGAAGGTCGAGCAGATCCTGCAGGACAAGATGCAGGAAATGGCGGGCGGTTTGCCGCTACCGCCCGGGATGAAATTGTTTTAACCGGCGGGACAAGCCCGCCGGCTGGCTCCCATATCTGCCGCGTCGCTTCATAGCCGCTCTACCAGATGTCGGCCGGGTACGATACGGCAGGCTCCGCAGGCATACCTTGCAAATCGCCGCTGCCCGAGTGTCTCGATGTCTTCTCTCACGACCCTTGGCCGCGAATGAAGGCGTCACTATCGCCCGGGGCATCTCCCGCCGGGCAGGCCGGGACAGGATACGCATCTCCATGGCGATGGTGGCAAGCCCGGCCTAAGACGCCTGCCCCACCAGCAGTTCTCGAAATAGACACGTCTCTCCCGCAAGCGGCGGGGACGCCAGGGATGCCTATGCTGGATGGGTATGATCGTTTGCTGCGGCAGAAGATGGGGCGTGTATTTGGGCGCCGCCTTGGCGGGCGCAGACGGCAGAGCGATGGCGCCTGCCATCAGGGCCGAGATCAGGGCGGCACGCAGGGGCGTGAACGAGTTGGCGCGGTTCAATTCCAACATGGCTGTTCTCCTTTTTCCATCATTCTCCCTGGAGCGTCGCGTCCCTGTCCCCTTCTCGTTTTTTGTCGCCGCCGGAGCGCGCCAGGTTCACGGCGGGCGTGTTTTTCGCTGGCCGCGCGCCAATGCTGGCGCTGGCGGCACGAAGTCTGATACCGTTGGACGTTCGATTCCTTCTCCTGCCGCCTTGGCCCGCGCCGAGGGCCGTATTCAACAGTAACGACACCATGTCCCGTAAAGCTGCCGGTCCCGAGATCGAAAACCTCATCGCGCTGCTCGCGCGTCTGCCCGGTTTCGGCCCCCGTTCTGCGCGGCGCGCTGCGTTGCACCTGATCAAGAAGCGCGAGCAACTGCTTGCGCCTCTCGCCCGCGCCATGGCCGAGGCGGCGGAAAAGATCGTCGTCTGCGGGGAATGCGGCAATCTGGATACGGTTTCGCCCTGCACGATCTGTCAGGATCCGCGGCGGGACGGCTCCATGATCTGCGTGGTGGAGGAGGTCGGCGACCTATGGGCGCTGGAGCGTGCGGGCGTGATTGGTGCGCGGTATCACGTGCTGGGCGGCACGCTGTCGCCGCTCGACGGCGTCGGGCCGCAGGATTTGAACATTTCCAAGCTGATCGAGCGGGCGCATGGCGGTGGCGTGACCGAGGTGCTCCTGGCGCTGAACGCTACCGTCGAGGGGCAGGCCACGGCGCACTACATCTCCGCCGAACTGGAAAGCGCGGGCTTGACGGTGTCGCGGCTCGCACATGGCGTGCCCGTGGGCGGCGAACTCGACTATCTGGACGAGGGCACGCTCGCGGCGGCGATCAAGTCCCGGCGGCCAGTATAGCAAACCCCACTCCGGGGGCACTTTCGATCAACTCATCAGACGCCCGCTGGCATGGCCGAGCACGAGATAAATGCGGCCTGTCTCGGAAGTAAGATGCGTCTGCACACTCCGCCCTTTCGGATCGGACTTGCTTGCGTCCTGCAACATCCGCTCGAAATCCGTCAAATAGCGATCGACGATGACGCGGAAGGTGCTGTCGTTCTCGTACCGGCGCCGCACCTGATCAAACGTGGCCTGCCCCTGACGGGTGTAGATATTCCGGTTGATGACGTGGCGGTCGCCCTTGTTGTAGCGCATCCATACCTCGCGGGCGACGGCCTCATCGACCGCACCGGCGATGTCCTTCATATCGAAGATCATCGGCGACGCCCCCTCACCCTTACGCGGCTCGGGCGGCGGCGCTATCGGCGGCATGCCGTAGGAGCTGTCGTCCCCGCCAGCATAAGGATTCCCACCGGCAAAGGGATCGTCATCCGGCTCCGAGGCGCGGGCCAGAAGATCGCCCAAAGACCATTGACCGCCACGGCGTTCCGGACCGGCATCGGGCGTTGGAGCACCGCCTGCCGGCGGACGCCCCATCGAGTCGAAATCGGAAGCGTCGCTGTGAGGCGCCGAAGTGTCCATGCGCTCCATCAATCCCGCGCTGACCGCCTCGAAAGACTCCTGCGGCGCGCCCCACTTATCGCCGAAGCCGCTGCCGAGCGGCGGCTCGCGCCGCCCCGTCTCCAAAGGCGGCGCATCGTAGCTCTCGGACGGAGGCCGCTGAGGATGCGGCTGACCGCTCTGGTGCGGCGGCCGGGCTTCGGGCTTCGATACCTGCCCGGAATAACCATGCCTGTTGGTGATATCCTTCAGGGTCTCAAGTGCGGCGAGCTGATCGGAAAGCGCCTGGCGCATTGCCTTGGCGCCTTCCTTGGTCGCCGTGGGCATGCTCTTAGCCTGACGCCGCAGCTCGCTCTGCGTGAGTTCCAGTTCGCTCGCCGCCTGCTGGGCGGTATCACGCACCTCGCGCGTCGTTTCATTGAAGCGGTTGGCAAATCCAGAAAGCTGCTGAGCAACCTGATCCTGCAGCGAACCGAAACTCGCCTTCAACTCGGAAATCGCACGCGAAGTATGCGCCTGTGTCTCGGCGCGAAGGCGCTCCAGCTCCTTCATCGCGTTTTGTGACTTGTCGGCCGAATCCCTCGCCAGATGCTCGGTGACCTGACGCGCCCGCACCTCCGCCTGAGCCAAAGACTGCTCAAGCATGTTGGTGTAGTTGTGCATCATGCGGTCAAGCTCGGAAGCGCGCGTGTTGAGGCTCTCGACAAGCTTCCCAAGCGACGCCTGGCGCGTCTCCATAACGGAGTCGACCTTTGTGTTCTGCAATTCGAGCGCCCGCGCCGCGTTCATGATGGCCGCGCCCTGATCCTCGAAACGCTTGGTCAGCCCGAGAACCTGATTGAGCAGCCCGTTCGACACCTCCTTCAGCATCTGGGCATTCGAGGTCAGCGACTCGGAACTGCTGCCCGATCGGCTCGCCAACTCGTCCACAGCCCGCTGGATCTGCCCGGCCGTCGAAGTCACAACATGCTGAATGGACGCCGCCTGCCGCCCAAGCGATTTTTCCATCGAGCGGCTGTGCTGCTCCAGCGTCTCGCGGATGTTACCGGAATAGCGCGCCACGGAGGCGTCGAGGCTCTTCGTGCGCTCTGAAAGGGCGGCGTCGAGAGCCTGACCGCGGCGGCCAAGGATGGTTTCCAGGGCCTGCGTGCGCTCGGCCATGGCTTCATCGATATGTCTGGTGTGTTCGTTCAGCACGGTCTGCAACATCTTTGTCCGGTCGTTGAGCGAACTGTTGAGTGATTCCGTGCGTTGCGCCAGCGCTCCTTCAAGTGCTGACAGGTTTTTCGCCGCCCCTTCGATAATGCCGCTCAGCCGCGTCTGCTCGCCGCCCAGCCGCTCAAGGAGGACGGGGATTTCACGGCCGACCCGCTCGCTCATGCTGAGCACCGAAGCGACGAGGCTGTTGCCCTTGGCCGATATCGCGGCCGCCGTGCGATCGGACGTTTCCTGGATCGCGCGCGTCACCTCCAGCCCCGACTGATGCAGCTTGTCGGCGGCCTGCGCCCCATGTTTCACGAGCTGTTCGGTGATGCGCGAGCCGCGTTCGGCGAGCTTTTCGTCGATGACGGCTCCCGCGGCGGTGACCGCCGCCGTGATCTTGTTGCCGCGGCTGGCCAGCGTATCGGCGAGCGTAGAGGTCGCCTGCGTCATCGCGTGGCTGGCCCGTTCGGATGCGGCGGAAATCTCGCGTGTCACATGAGAACCTATGCCCCGAAGCGCCTCGCTGACGCGGTCGCTGTTGTTGGCCAGGGCCTCGCGCTCGCTCGCCAGCTCGCTGATGAGATTGCGGATACGGTTTTCGTTTTCGCTGTAGGAGCGTTCGAGCGCCGCAACTTCGTTGTGGACAAGTGCTTCGAGCTCGCCGGCGCGGCCAAGCGCGCGCGAAATGGCGTCGTTCATCGCCGCAACCTGACGGCGCACGGTCTGGCCGAGCGAAGCGACCGATTGCTCCGCCATCTTGTCCGGTTCGGCGAGGCGAACGGCCACTTCGGTCATCGCCGACGACATGAGGCGCAGCTCCTGCGCGCGCCAGACGAGGATGGCGAGGAACCAGAACAGCGCGATGGGGACGATGATGGTCGCGATCGACGCCACGATCGACGGCGTCGCGAACAGGTCCGCCATACTGGAAATGCCTTCGGCGTTGCGGGCGATGACGGCCCAGGCGATGAGACAGCCGAGGACGAACCAGACGCCTGAGGCAGCGAGCGCTATGTAGAACGGCGATTTGGAGGGACGCTGCTGCAGAGCGTAGATGAGCCCGCCGATCGAAGGCATGTCGTCGTTGGCGGCAACCGCCCTGACGGGGCCGCTCGCCGAACCGCGGGCCAGGGCCTGACCGCGTTGCTGTGCCGGGACGGCATTGCCTTTCAGGGACGCATGCGAACCCGGCGCGCCGCTCGCAGTAGCAATCCTCCGGCTTACGGGAGCGGTGCCGGCGCCAGCACCAGCATTATCGCCCGGGTTATCCTCTGCTCCGGACTCGCGGGGATTGGCCGTTTTCTGAGACATTCCGTCGTCCTGATATGATGCGTGTCACGAGGCTGGCATGAAACAAGCGGGAGACCCCAATCAGTTATAACGGCAAAAGCCAGGGTTGCAAGACGGGCCGTTGGCAACCAAAGACTAAATCCCCCGATCTGTATCGCCTCGCCGGACACCTTACCCGTTGCGAACTTGCACTACATACTGGAAAAAAGACAACGTGCCCCACAGAAACATCACCTTTTTTCTACCTGTGATTTAAGGCCAAAAAAAGATTGGATTCAAGGGGCGGAGCCATAAGGTATTTCAGCTATTCACCTGAAAACAGATCACGAATCGACTTTTTTGCAACACTACATTGGCAAGAAAACATCAGCGCCGACACTAACATAAAAATGCCCCAATAGTTACGGCATGTTAGGTTGAAATCCTGACAACCCAGGGTTGTCGCGTTTGCTTCCGCCCCTCCCGCAGTAGCGGTGAGAGACGGGGGCATTTTTGTTTCCGGTCCGGAAATGCCGGCGGATCGCGCAGAGTCACAATTCGAGGCCTGACATGGAACTCACATTACAGAGTACCGACGAATTCAAAGCGGAAACGGACGAGAAATACGCCTTCCGGCATCGTCCGGTCGATCTCGCGCATCTGGCGAGATATACGATGGGCGATAGCGTCCTGGAAAGGGAAGTGCTTGAGCTTTTCCGGCGGCAGTCGCGAATCTACTTCGACAAGCTGTGCAATGCCGCTGACGACGCCGCGTGGCGCGAGGCGGCCCGCGTGCTGAAAAGCTCGGCGCGCGGCGCCGGCGCCTGGCAGATCCTGGCGACCGCGGAGACCGCCGAACGGCTGGCGGCGGCGGCCGCGCCCGTGGTCCGTGACGAGCTTCTCGCCTGCCTGCGCACGCAGATCGACGAAGCCGACGGCTTCATCGCCAGCCTGCTGGAATGGCTGGGACAGCGGCGGCGCCCGGCTGTCCTATTCGTGCTGGAACCGGCGCACGATTCGTCCTATAGCACGAGGCGCATTCCATGCGTCTCATGCCAGGACGGCGCGTTGCGGCGTCCGTGATCCGGTTGGACGCATCCCCCGCAAACCGGCCCGGACACCTCGCGATGCCCAGGATCACCTATATCGATCACGCCGGCCGCAGCTATACCGTCGACGCCGAGATCGGACAGACGGTCATGGAGACGGCCCTCAAACACCAAATCCCCGGTATCGTTGCCGAATGCGGCGGGGCCTGCTCCTGCGCGACCTGCCACGTCTATGTGGACGAGGCGTGGCGCGAAGCGACCGGCGAGCCATCGCAGATGGAAGAAGACATGCTCGATTTCGCTTTCGACGTGCGCTCCAACAGCCGATTGAGTTGTCAGATCCGCGTCACAAGCGCACATGATGGCCTGATCGTGCGGATTCCCGAGCGTCAAGGTTGAGCTTTTTGCCAGCCCGGCTTAACTAAACGGGCGGGTTATTGCTCGAAAACTGGAATATGCAAGTCCGCTTTACGGCACGGCAGAGGCTTCTCAGACATGAATGGCAACTCACTTATCGAAACTGACGCAGTGATCATCGGGGCTGGACCGGTTGGACTTTTCGCTGTGTTCGAACTGGGCCTTCTCGATATCAAGGCTCATCTCGTCGACATTCTCGACCGTCCCGGCGGCCAGTGCACCGAACTCTACCCCGAAAAACCGATATACGACATACCGGGTCTGCCCGTAGTCTCCGGCCAGGAACTGACGGACCGGTTGATGGAACAGATCAAGCCGTTCGGCCCCACCTTCCATTTCAGTGAACGCGTCGACGTCTTGAGGCGCGAGGGCGACGGCTTCTTCATCGAAACCGATCAGGGCACGAAATTCCGCTGCAAGGTCGCGATCATCGCCGCGGGCGGCGGGTCGTTCACCCCCAAACGGCCGCCGATCGACGGCATCGAGGCTTATGAGGGCAAATCGGTCTTCTACTCCGTGCGGCGCATGGACGACTTCCGCGACCGCGACATCCTCATCGCCGGAGGCGGCGATTCGGCGCTGGACTGGACACTCAACCTCCAGCCTGTCGCCCGGTCGATGACATTGGTGCACCGCCGCGACGAATTCCGCGCCGCACCCGACAGCGTGAACAAGATGCGCGAACTGGTGGCGGCCGGGAAGATCAATCTTCGCCTTGGTCAGGTCATGCAGCTCAGGGGCGCGGACGGCAATCTGGAAGCGGCGATCCTTCGCGGCCCCGTGGACGGCGTGGAGCAGAATTACGATGTCCGTTGCGATCGCCTGCTGCCCTTCTTCGGCCTGACGATGAAACTCGGCCCGGTCGCGGACTGGGGCCTGAACCTGCAGGAAAACCTGATCCCGGTGGACACAGCCAAGTTCGAGACGTCGGAGCAGGGTATTTTCGCCATTGGCGATATCAACACCTATCCGGGCAAGCTCAAGCTGATCCTGTCGGGTTTCCACGAAGCGGCGCTGATGGCGCAGCAGGCATATCGCTACGTTTATCCCGACAAGCGGCTGCTGTTCCAGTACACGACGTCTTCGTCGAACCTGCAGAAGAAGCTCGGAGTGGTTTGACCGCAGCCGGAAAACGATGGACGGCCGCCGCCACGCCGAGGCGAGGTCCAGCAATAACCCAGATGATCGGCGCCGCCCTCTCCCACGAAGGGGAGAGGGCAGTGCTGCGCCTCACACCTCGTCGGCGGCGACGCGCATGGTGATGATCTTATCCGGGTTTTGCACCGGTTCGCCGCGCTTGATCTTGTCCACATTCTCCATGCCTTCGATGACCCGGCCCCAGACCGTGTACTGCCGGTTCAGGAAGCCGCTATCCTCGAAGCAGATGAAGAACTGGCTGTCGGCGCTGTCGGGGTTCTGCGCGCGTGCCATCGAACAGACGCCGCGTTCATGCGGCACGCCGGAAAACTCCGCCTTCAGTTTCTTGCCGGAGCCGCCCATGCCGGTGCCGGTCGGATCGCCGGTCTGAGCCATGAAGCCGTCGATCACGCGGTGAAAGACGATGCCGTCGTAAAAGTTCTGGCGCGCCAGCTCCTTGATGCGCGCGACATGGTTTGGCGCCACGTCGGGCAGCATTTCGATGACGACCCTGCCATGGGTCATATCCATGATGAGCGTGTTTTCGGGGTCTTTGATCTCCGTCATGAGGGGCTCCTTGAAAGGGTTGAACAGCGCAGCTATTTCGCGTCGGTGGCGAGCTGCATCTTGATGATCGTGTCGGGATTGAAGACCTGACCGCCGGGCCCGTTGCCCTTCTTGATGCGGTCCACGATCGGCATGCCGTCGATCACCTGCCCGAACACGGTGTATTGACCGTTGAGATGCGACGCATCCTCGAAGCAGATGAAGAACTGGCTGTTGGCGCTGTCCGGGTCGGAGGTGCGCGCCGCGCCGAGCGTGCCGCGCTTGAACGGCGTGTTCGTGAATTCGGCTTTCAGGTCGGGGTATTTCGAGCCGCCGCTCCCGGTGCCGGTCGGATCGCCGGTCTGGGCCATGAAACCGGTAATGACGCGGTGCCATTTGAGGCCGTCGTAGAAGCCTTCCTTGACCAGCTTCTTGAAGCGCTCGACATGCTTCGGCGCCAGATCGGGGCGCAGCTCGATGGTCACCCTGCCTCCCTTCAGGTCGAGATAGACGAGATTGGATTTGTTCGCGGCGTTGGCGGGGAGCACCGCCAGCATGGCGAGCGTCAGGAAGGCAGGCAGAAAGCGTTTCAACATATTGAACTCCGGAAGCTGATGCTGAAGTCGGAACTAACGTGTGGAAGGCGAGTTGAGTTTCTGGCGCAGGCGCAGAGCGATGGCCTCGGGCACGAAGGGGCTGATATCGCCGCCCATCTGCGCGATCTGGCGAACGAAAGTGGCGGCAATATGCCGGTTGCCCGATGCCGCGGGCAGGAAGATCGACTCCAGGCCGGGGGCCATGGCCCCGTTCATGCCCGCCATCTGCATTTCATAGTCGAAATCGGAAGCATCGCGCAGGCCTCGGAGAATGCCTACGGCGCCGTGCGCGCGCGCGCAATCCACGGCCAAGCCATCGAAGGTGACGATTTCGACGCGGGCAAGCGGCGCCGGATTGAGTTTGCCGATTTCCTCGCGCAGCATCGCGACGCGTTCCTCATCGGAAAACAGCGCTTTCTTTCCGTGATGAACGCCGATGCCGACGACGATCCGGTCGAACAGATGTCCGGCCCGCCCGATCAGATCGAGATGACCGAAGGTGACGGGATCGAAACTACCGGGATAGAAAACCGTGCGTGGCATGAAACCGACTTTTCTGGCGCGCGGATGCTATTTGCGGACTTCCGCTATCCTGATTTCTTCGCTCATACACCGCCACGGCAGGCGCCGCAAGTCAAAGCCCCCGGCAAAACCGGTCTGTCCCGCGCCGCTCTGCTCAACCGCCCAGCACTTTCAGCGCCTCCGCGTGCAGGCGGGGATCGCCCGCCGCGACGATGCGTCCGCCATGAACCGGGGCGCCGCCGTCCCAGGAGGTCACGACGCCGCCCGCGGCGCGGATGATGGGTATGAGCGCCACGATATCGAAAGGCTTGAGGCTCGCCTCCACGACCAGATCGACGAAGCCCATCGCCAGAAGACAATAGAGGTAGCAATCGCCGCCGAAACGCATCATGCGCACCCGCCCCGCGAGATCGTAGAAGCGGTCGCTCTCGGAGCCTGCCTCGAACATTTCCGGCGTCGTCGCGGTCATGATCGCACCGGCGAGCCGCGGGCATTCCCTCGCGCGCATGACCTGCTCGCCGCCCGTAGCGTCGCGAAAATACGCTGCGCCGCCGCCGCTCCAGAAGCGCTCGCCAACGCAGGGCTGGTCCATCACGCCGAGAACCGGTTCGCCGTCGCGCGTCAGCCCGATCAAAGTCCCCCAGGTGGGCAGGCCGAGAATGAAGGAGCGGGTGCCGTCGATGGGGTCGAGCACCCAGCGATACGGCCCTTCCGCGGGCTTGTCGCCATGCTCCTCGCCGCAGATACCGTGCGCCGGATATTCGGCCAGTATGAGCCTGCGCATAGCCTCTTCTGCGGAGCGGTCGGCCTCGGTAACGGGGTCGAAAAGGCTCTGTTCCGCCTTGTTGGTAATGGATAAGGCGTGCCGGAAGTAGGGACGAATCGCCTGCCCCGCGCTGTCGGCAAGCTTGTGCGCGAAGGGGATGAGAGTGGTGTCAACTAGTCTTTCAGAATTCATGAAGGATCGCTCTCATGTCTTGCCGCTCTTATATTGCGCGGCCTGTATGGAATAGTTCGGATTATACGGATTGTTGGCGGTTCATTCACCAAAACCGTTCCTGAAATACCACGAGGCGCGCATATTGTCGCTCCCCGCATATACCCTATTGATTTTTGTGCGCCGCACTGTCATATATTGCGGTGCGGCAAGGATCACTGCGTGAGTCTCGCCGCAGCCCTCCTTGGGCGT
Source organism: Rhodomicrobiaceae bacterium (assembly GCA_050288485.1). Classification (GTDB taxonomy): domain Bacteria; phylum Pseudomonadota; class Alphaproteobacteria; order Rhizobiales; family Rhodomicrobiaceae; genus JARRLC01. Next base: position 13,675 of record JBNKDX010000015.1, read on the forward strand.
TTCCTCCCTAGACTTGGGCCGTTCGAGACCCGAACGGCCCCTTTTCTTTTTTAGGGCCCCATCCGTCTCGCGAGGGGGTCCTCGGTCCTTTTTCGGTCCTTTTGGGGCTAATTGAGCGCCTCTGCGCGGCTCAGAAGCGGTTTGCGCATTCCCTTCTTGCATACCTCGGGCGGAAAATGGCGCGCTCACTCGGCGGCGGCCCGCCGCTCCAGCAGCGCCGGCAGCTCGCTG
>JBNKDX010000016.1:0-13752 GCA_050288485.1 Rhodomicrobiaceae bacterium
CTATCTTGGCACGCGGCCGACCTTCGATGCGGGCGCGCCGCTCCTTGAGAGCTTCCTGTTCGATTTCGACGGCGATCTTTACGGGCGTGAAATCACTGTGGAATTCGTGGACTTCATCCGCGCCGACGCGAAGTTCAAATCGGCCGACGCGCTGATGACGCAAATGAACGCCGATTGCGCCAAGGCGCAGGAGATCCTGGCGCGGGTCGGGGGGTAGCGGGGCCGCCCCAACGCCGCCGCAGCCACCCTGCCTGCCGCCCGATTACGCGTCACAAACCGGAGCGCGGCGGTCATGATTTAGCCACCTCCGCCCCTTACATAACGCTGGCGCATCTTCCAGGCTGTGCGATAATCCGGTAATGCGGGTTTTTGCGGCCAGCCGCCGGCAAGGCGGGTGGCTATCGAGGAATAACGGTCCCAATAACCGACATGATCACACGACGCTCTTTTCTGGGAGCCAGCGCCGCCGCTGCGGCTGCCCTGGCCCTTAAGCCCCACGCTGCTCATGCCGGTGTCTCCTACGGTCCGCCCGTCCGCTTCGACTGGGATTGGCTGCAGTCGCGCGCGGAAGCCATGGCCCGCCGCCCCTTCCAGCCCTACGTTCCGCGCAATCGCGACCTCCTCTTCCGGATCGACTACGACGCCTATCAGCAGATCACCTACCGGCATGAGGAGGCGATCTGGGTCGGAAAATCGGCCTATCCGGTGGAGTTGTTCCACCTCGGACGCTATTTCATGGAGCCCGTGCGCGTTTTCGCCGTCAGTGGCGGCCAGTCGCGCGAGGTGCTCTACAACCCCGCCCTGTTCAATTACGGCCGGGCCGATTTCGCCCGCGCGCTGCCCAGCGACGCCGGTTTTGCCGGACTGCGCGTGATGAGCGCCATCGGCCAGCCGGACTGGATCGCGTTCCTGGGCGCGTCCTATTTTCGCGCGACCGGCGAAACCAAGCAATACGGCCTGTCGGCCCGCGGCCTCGCGGTGAACACCGGCGCGCCCGGGCCGGAGGAGTTCCCGCGCTTCACCGAGTTCTGGCTCGAACAGCCTCCGTCCGGCGACGGCGTCACGATTTACGCCCTGCTGGAAAGCGCGCATGTGTGCGGCGCCTATCGCATCATCGCCAGGCGCGGCCGGGGCACCGTTAACGAGGTGAGCTGCGTGCTGTATGCGCGCGGCGATGTGGTGCGGCTCGGCGTCGCCCCGCTGACGAGCATGTTCTGGTACGGCAAGAGCAACCGGCGGCAGGGCACCGACTGGCGTCCCGAGATCCACGACAGCGACGGCCTAGCCGTCTGGACCGGCGCTGGCGAGCGCATCTGGCGGCCGCTCAACAATCCGTTGGTCACCAAGCTGAGTTCGTTCGTCGGCGCGTCGCCGCGTGGCTTCGGCCTGCTGCAGCGCGAGCGTAATTTCGAGGCTTATGAGGATGACGGTGTGTTCTACGACCGCCGCCCGTCGGCCTGGGTCGAGCCGATCGGCGACTGGGGGGAGGGGGCTGTTCAACTCCTCGAAATACCGACCGACGACGAGACGCGTGACAACATCGTGGCGTTTTGGAACCCGGCGCGGCCGTTCAAGACCGGCGACAGGCTGTCGTTCGACTACCGCATCTACTGGCAGAACGGCGTGCCGTTTCCGCACCCAAATGCCAAAGTGGTGGCCACACGGCGCGGCAGAGGCGGGCAGCCCGGCGGGCATGAACGTCCGAACGCGACGAAATACGTGATCGACTTCCAGGGCGGCCCGCTCAACGATTTGGGCAATTCCGATGGCGTCCGCCTTCAGGTGACCGCCAACAAGGGCAAGGTCGATCGCACGACCGCGTACCGGATCATCGACTCCACGCGCTGGCGCGCGGTGTTCGATTATACGCCCGAGGGTAATGAAACGGCAGATCTGCGCGCCTTTCTCGGCAACGACGATCACGCGCTCAGCGAAACGTGGATGTTTCAGCACATTGTGGGGCGCGGCGGTCAGAATTACTGATGGGCCGCGCCGCTGCACGGCTGTTCAGCCTCCGTCGGAATCCGGCGTGGTTCAGCGCGGGATCAGCGCCCAGTAATCCAGATCGAGGATGACGCCCTCTTCGTAGGTGTTCTCGTCGGCCATCAGCGGGAAATCCGCCGCGTCACGGTTCTTCACCGCAATCAGCCGCAGCCGCAGGGCGCCGAGATCGTCGCGCCCCGTCAGTTCGGCCTTGTCCAGCACTTCGCTCCAGGCATAGACCGTGTCGCCGGCGAAAGCCGGGGCGACATGGCGGCCGGCGTTGATCGCCGCGATGTGGAACGCATTCGCCAGCCCGTTGAAGCTGAGCGCGCGCGCCAGCGAGATCACATGTCCGCCATAGACCAGCCGCCGCCCGAAACGCCCCGCGCTCTCGGTGTGCTGATTGAAATGCACCCTGGCCGTGTTCTGATACAGGCGCGTGGCCATCTGGTGTTCGGCTTCCTCGATGGTCATGCCGCCGGTATGGTCGATGCGCTCGCCGGTATCGTAATCGCCCCAGCGCGCCTGCGACCCGGCCAGCGCCCAGTCATAGGCTGCGGGGGTAAGGTGGGGGACGCCATTGCCAAGGGCGGCCGCCTCGACCTTGGCGGGCAGATCCGGCGCCTTCTCCTCCGGCGTCGCGGCGGCCTCGTCGCGCTTTCGCACCATCACCCAGCGCGCGTAATCGAGGACCGTGCCGCCGTGCTGGTTGCGGCCCGTCGAACGGACGTAAACGACGCCGGTCTTGCGGTTGGAATTCTCGCGCAAGCCGATCACTTTCGATGTCGCCGTCAACGTGTCGCCGGGAAACACGGGCTTCAGGAACCGGCAGTCGGCATAGCCCAGATTGGCGACGGCGTTGAGCGAGATGTCCGGCACCGTCTTGCCGAAGACCGTGTGAAACACGAGGAGGTCGTCGAGCGGGGCCTGTTCGTAGCCGATCGCCGTGGCGAAGGCTTCGGACGACTGCACGGCGAAGCGCGAGCCGTAGAGCGCGGTGTAGAGCGCCGCGTCGCCCGTGGTCAGCGTCCGGGGCGTCGCATGCTGGATGATCTGGCCTAACTCGAAGTCCTCGAAGAAGTTGCCGTCACTGGTTTTCGCAGCCATGAAGCCTCACATTCTCGTCTTGCCGCCCGCACCGCTCCTCGCTCACGGCATGATCGCAAAACAGCGGTCATGGCGGGTCATGCCGATATGCTCATAGAAGGAAACGGCGCCGGGCGCCGATATCAGATACAGCGTCGCCTGCGGGTGCAATTCAGCTTTGGTCGCGGCGAGCAGTTGCCGCCCGATCCCCTTGCCCTGACAGGCGCGGTCCACCGCCAGATCGGAACAGTAGCAGAAATAGGCGAAGTCGGTCGCCGAACGCGCCACGCCCACCATCCGGCCTTCCTCGCGGGCCGTAATGATGAGATTGGCGTTCGCGGCCATTGCGGCTATGCGCCCGGCATCGTCGACGGGGCGCCGTTCGTCCAGCCCGGACCGGCGCAGCACGTCGAGAAACTCAGGCACAGCGAGATGCGCCTCCCGCTGGATGGTGATCTGGCTCATGCCCCTTCCTAACACAGATTCCGGGAGGAAATAAAAGTCATCGTGCCGCGCGACGCCATTCCCCCCTGCCGCCCGGCAGGGTGAGATGGCGGAACGAAGGCAAGAGCTTGTGGCGTTCTAACGCGATGTGTTGAAAGGGTCGAACGAATTCTTCAGCTTGGGCTTCCTGGGCCGCGGCTTGCGCTCGGGGCTTTCGACGACGCCGCTGCCCGTGCTGAACAGATGCGAAGGCTTCACGCTGTCTTCGCCCAGCCGGCGCAGCAGGGTCTGTGTCGGCAGACCGGTCGGCGTCAGGCTGCTGAAATTCTCGAATTTTATGATGGCCTTCCGCGTCTCGCGGCCCAGGCGGCCGTCCAGGGCGCCCTGATAGAGGCTCCGCAGCTGCAACTCAGTCTGCAGCTTCATCATATCGTCGTGTGAGGCGAGGAGATCCGCCTTTTCCAGCTCCCCGACAACCCGGTTGAACGCGGAGGCGTTGACGGCGGTATTGGCGATGATGTCGGGTTTGAGGCGTTTGATGATACGTCCCTGGCGCAGGAGGATACGCGTTCGGGTGTAGGTTCCGACATTGATGCCCACGGCGACGGGCGCGGCCCCGGGGTCTTCCACGGTGGCGGTATCGAGAAGAATCGGCGAACCGGAAGAGGCGCCGCCGGTGTCGCAGCTATGAAGGATAAGCTCGGAAGAATTCAGGAAATGCTGGCTGATGAAACGCCATTTGATCTGGTCAAAGTCGCGGGAAACGCGGCATGGCTGTGAATAGGCCAGTTTCCAATGTTCGTAGTCCCAGTGATAGGCAACCTGAAAAACCTTTTTTTCTTTGGCTTTCGCGATGATGTCCGGAACCTTCATCGGTTGCACTTTGAGAGAGCCGAATGTACAGATGGGTCTTTCGAGTTTCACCAGCGCCCAGTCCATCGGGGCCGACAGCGGCGGTTCGTTCTTGAATGCGGTGGTTCCCACGGCGATGGAGTTCTTCACGAACGGCGTCGAGCGCCCGGCGATGCCGGATGTCTTCTGCGTCGTCCCGTAACTGAGGCGGAAAACGACCTCGCTGAGGTCAGGCAGCCGGTGGTTTTTGGGCTGGAAAAGGCAATGCGATGCGGTGGCGACGATACCCTCGGCGACACAGAAAGCCGTGCACAGCGTCTGTGTGGACTCCTCGTAAAGCATGCCGATCTTGCCTTCGAGCGCGCTGTACTTGTCCGGGACGTCGGTCCGGTCGTCGCTGCCGAACATGGCGACCGGCTTGAGGGCAGGGGACACCGGCGGCCTTTTCACCGCCGGAACAGCGAGAGCACCCGTTGCGGTACAGCAAACAACAACAGCCGCGACGACCCCCCGAAGAAGGCACCGCCTGCTCTCATCCGCTCTCTTTCGCCCCGCGTCTTCCTCCACCATCGGCTCTATATCTGAATTCGAATCGCCATTAGCCACATTAACAAATTTTAATCCGCCGGAAAGACGCGTGTAACGCCGCTCCACTTATATTCTCCGACAGCCACTCTCACATTGCAACAACTGAAAGGTAAGGGGATGTCCAGCCTTCCCACGATTCGATACGCCAGGCCGGGAAACGGCGGTCCGGCAAATCTCCGCCGCAAGGGCCGGGTGCTGGTTGCGGCCGCCTGCGCGGCGGTGGCTGCCGGCGCGTTTTTCGGCGTTCCAGGCGAGAACGTCCTGCAGATGCCGCGCGCCGTGGCGCAGGACAGCCGTACTCCGGCAAGCTTCGCCGACGTTGCGGACAAGGTGCGGCCCGCCGTCGTCAGCATCTTCACCAAGAACGCCGCGCCGAACCCGGTCGGACCGAACGGGCACAACTTCAATATCCCGGAGGTGCCGCCGGACAGCCCGTTCCACGACTTCTTCGAGCAGTTCCGCAAGAATTTTCCGCAGCACCGCGGGCCGCACCTCGAACGCGCGCAGGGGTCGGGCTTCCTGATCTCCGCCGACGGCTATCTGGTGACCAACCATCACGTCGTCGACAAGGCTACGGATATCACGGTCAGCTTCGACAATGACGACAAATACAACGCCAAGCTCATCGGCTCCGACGAGCGCACCGACCTTGCGCTCCTGAAGATCGAGGGCGATCACAAGTTCACCAGCTATCTGGAGTTCTCCGGCGACACGCCGCGCGTGGGCGACTGGGTGCTGGCGGTCGGCAATCCGTTCGGCCTCGGCGGCACCGTCACCGCAGGTATCGTCTCGGCGGGCGGCCGCAGCATCGGCAAGGGCCCGTACGACTTCCTGCAGATCGACGCGGCGGTGAACCGCGGTAACTCGGGCGGTCCGGCTGTCAACCTCAAGGGAGAGGTGATCGGCGTCAACACCGCCATCTACAGCCCGTCGGGCGGCAATGTCGGCATCGCCTTCGCCATTCCCGCTACGCTTGCCAAGTCCGTCGTGGAGCAGCTCAAGAGCCACGGCAAGGTCAAGCGCGGCTGGCTTGGCGTGACCATCCAGGACGTCAACAAGGATATCGCTGAAAGCCTCGGCATGAAGGCCGCGAAAGGCGCGCTGATCACCAGGATCATGGAGGACGGCCCGTCGGCCAAGTCCGACCTGAAGCGCGGCGACGTGGTCCAGGAGGTCAACGGGCAGAAGGTCGAGAACTCGCGTGATCTCGCCCGGCGGATCGCCGACCTGGCGCCGAACAGCAGCGCCCGCGTCATCGTACTGCGCGATGGCCGCGAGAAGGCGATGACGATCCGCCTCGGCACGTTCCCGACCGGGGACAAGCTGGCTGCGCTGGAGAATGACGGCGGCGACGGCGCCGACACCCAGCCGATGAAGGAACTCGGCCTCACGCTTGCGCCCGCCAAGGACGTGCAGGGGGCGGGTGACGAAGGGGTCGCCATCACCGAAGTCGATCCGCGCTCGGAGGCGGCCGACAAGGGCCTGAGTTCGGGCGACGTCATCCTCGATGTCGGCGGCAAGGCGGTCTCGCACCCGGGCGATGTTTCGGACGGTATCCGCGAGGCCAAGGCCAAGGGCCGCAAGGCCATCCTGATGCAGGTTCGTTCGAAACGGCAGACGCGCTATGTCGCCCTGTCGCTGCAAACGAAGAAGAAGTGATGGTGCGTTATTCCCTCAAGGCGTGACATCGCGTGGCGCGGCTCTGGTTCAGGGCCGCGTCATGTTTTATAACGCCCCGGAAACGGTTTGACGGAGACGCGCCATGCGCGTTCTTGTTGTTGAAGACGATGCGAAGGCTGCCTCCTATCTCGCCAACGCCCTGCGCGAGAGCGGTCATGTCTGCGAACTCGCCGACGACGGGGAGGCGGGGCTGGAACTCGCGCGCGGCGGCGGCTTCGACGTCCTGATCGTGGACAGGATGCTGCCGCGCCGGGACGGCCTGTCGCTCGTCAACGCCCTGAGGAACGAAGGGGACCGCACGCCCGTGCTCATCCTCAGCGCGCTCGGGGCGGTCGATGACCGCGTGACGGGCCTGCGCGCGGGCGGCGACGATTATCTCGCCAAGCCGTATGCCTTCTCCGAGCTTCTCGCGCGCGTCGAAGCGCTGGCGCGGCGCGCATCGCCTGAGGAAGCCAGCCCGAAATACGCGGTCGGCGACCTCGTGCTCGACCGGCTGGCCCACAAGGTGACGCGCGGCGGCGAGGTCATCGCGCTGCAGCCGCGCGAATACCGGCTGCTGGAATATCTCATGAAGAATGCGGGGCAGGTGGTCACCCGCACCATGCTTCTCGAACACGTCTGGGACTACCATTTCGATCCGCAGACCAACGTCATCGACGTGCACATCTCGCGCCTGCGCGCCAAGATCGACAAGAATCACGACCGGCCCCTCCTGCACACGGTGCGCGGCGCGGGCTACATGATCCGCGATGGCGCGGATTGATCGCGGGGCGATGATGTGGACCGGCCGCCTGCTTTCGACCACCGCTCTGCGCTACTCGCTCCTCTATTTCGGCCTGTTCGCCGCCGCCGCCGCGATTGCCGCCGCTTACATCTTCTGGCGCACCAACGTCCTCTTCGCCACCAGCCTGGAGACCGCGATCCAGGCCGAAATCCGCAGCCTCGACGAGCAATACCGTATCGGCGGCATCGAGCAACTGCGCCGCGTGATCGCCGCGCGCTCCGAAACGCCGGGCAACAGCCTCTACCTTCTCGCCAACGCCGAAGGGCGGCGTTTGGCGGGCAATCTCAAGGAGGTCTCACCGGGACTGTGGAACACGGCCGGGCGCGCGGTGTTCGTCTACCGGCGTCCTGTCGCGGGGGGCAGCGCGGAGGAGCGGCTCGCCGTCGCTATCGTTTTCCGTCTCGCCGGAGGGTATCGGCTCATCGCCGGGCGCGACATCGAGGACCAGCGCGAATTCGGGCGCATCATGCGCACCGCCATCCTTTGGACGCTCGCGGGCATGGCGCTCCTGGGGCTCGGCGGCGGCATTCTCATCAGCCGGAGGCTGCTGGCGCGCATGGACGCCATTACCGCCACCTCGCGCACCATCATGGCGGGCGACCTGTCGCAGCGCATCCCGCTGTCCGGCGCGGATGACGAGTTCGACCGGCTGGCCGCCAACCTCAACGCCATGCTCCAGCGCATCGCCGAACTGATCGACGGCTTCCGCGAGGTGTCGGACAACATCGCCCACGACCTCAAGACGCCGCTCAGCCGCCTGCGCAACCGCGTCGAGACGTCGTTGCGCGAGGCGCGAGGGGAGGAAGGCTATCGCGAGGCGCTCTCGGCCACCATCGAGGAGGCCGACGAACTGATACGCACCTTCGACGCCCTGCTCAGCATCGCGCGGCTGGAGGCGGGGGCGGCGCCGGGTGCCCGGACACGGTTCAGCCTGAACGCGGTGGTTGGCGGCGTCTGTGAGCTGTACGAGCCGGTGGCGGAGGAGAGCGGGATGACGCTCGTCCAGCCGGACGCGCCCGACACCGAGATCGAGGGCGAACGCCAGCTCGTCGCCCAGGCTGTCGCCAATCTCGTGGACAACGCCATCAAATATGGCGGCGGGGGAGGGGAGGGCGCGAAGTCCGGCATCACTGTGAGCGTGGAACCTGACGGAGCTTACGTGAATATCATCGTCGCCGATCGCGGGCCGGGCATCCCGGAAGCCGATCGCGACCGTGCGCTAAAACGCTTCGTGCGCCTGGAGGAAAGCCGATCACGGCCGGGCAGCGGGCTGGGCCTGAGCCTCGCGGCGGCCGTGGCGCGTCTTCATGGGGGACGGATCGCGCTGGCCGGCAACGAACCGGGGCTCAAGGTGATCCTGTCGCTGAAGCGCGACCGTGGAACGGCTCTCACGGGTGACGCCGCTAAGGCCCCGGCGCGAAATAGACGCGGCTGAGTATGGGCGGCAGGCTGGCCATGGCCGGAGCCAGGGCGGCTACTTGAAGCTCTTCTCGATCCGGTCCAGCGTCTCCATCGCAGCGAACACCTGCGCTACGCTGCCATTCGGCTCCCGGCCTTCGCGGATCGCGGCGACAAACTCACGGTCGATCAGCTCGATGCCGTTGTTGGACACCGCCACGCCGGTCAGGTCGATCTTGTTTTCCCGGCCGTCGTAGAGATCGTCATAGCGCGCGATATAGGTGCCGTTGTCGCAGATGTAGCGGAAAAACGTACCGAGCGGCCCGTCATTGTTGAACGACAGCGACAGCGTGCAGATCGCCCCCGACGGCGCCTTCAAGCCGATCGACATGTCCATGGCGATGCCCAGCTCGGGATGCTGCGGCCCCTGCAGTCCGAAAACCTCGGACGCGGTCTCCCCGGTCTGGTACTGGAACAGATCGACCGTGTGACAGGCATGGTGCCAGAGCAGATGGTCGGTCCAGGAGCGCGGCTTGCCGAGCGCGTTCATGTTCGTGCGGCGGAAGAAATAGGTCTGCACGTCCATCTGCTGGATCTTCAACTCGCCCTTCTTGATGCGGTTGTGAATCCACTGATGGGACGGATTGAAGCGGCGGACATGGCCCGCCATAGCGACGCGGCCCGTCTCCTTCTGGACCCGCACGATCTCCTGCGAATCCGCGAGGCTGTCGGCCATCGGGATCTCGACGAGCACGTGCTTGCCCGCGCGCATGCACTGGATGGCCTGTGCCGCGTGCATCTGCGTCGGCGTGGACAGGATGACGGCCTCCACCTCCGGGCGCGCCAGGGCTTCGGCGAGGTCGCGGGCGCCGTGCGCGATGCCGCGCTCCCTGGCGAAGGTCTCCATATCGTCGCGGGGGCTGCCCACCACCGACACCACCTCCACGCCCTCGATGGCGCTGAGGGCGTCGAGGTGTTTCAGACCGAATGCTCCGGCCGCTCCAGCTACACAGACTTTCATCGCTTCTTCCCTATCCAATCTTGTTTTCGCCGAGACAGCTGAGGATCATGTCCGCCAGCGTCCCGTAATCCTCATTTTCCCCGGCCCGCAAGCCCAACGCGCCAACGCGCTCCTGCCATTCGACGGTCGCGCGCGCCATGGCGCCGTCGAGGCCCAGCTCGTCCACCGTCACCGCCACCTCGCGCATTTCCGCCGCGCGCCTCGGCCCATGCATCATCACGCGTTCCATCATATAAGCGGCCCGTTTCTTCCAGCCGAAGCCGGGATAGGTGGCCTCCAGCGAGCCCAGCACGGCCTCGTCCACGCCCGCCCTGCGCCCCGCCAGGACACATTCGAGAACCAGCGCCTCCAGCCCCTTCATCATGATGGAGCGGACCATCTTGTTGGCCGACGCCGCGCCCACATCGCCGGGAACGGCCGTCGCCGCCATGTCCAGCGCATTTGCGGCGGCCAGCGCCGCTTCGACATGCGGCCCGCTGAGGAGCACCGGCGTTCTGTGCATCCCGGGATAGACCGGCGCCATGATCGCCATGTCCACATAGCACCCACCGGCCTTGTGCACGGATTCCGCCGCCCGGCGCTTGGTGCCCGGCGCGCAGGAATTGCCGTCGAAATAGAGCGCCTCCGGTTTCAGATGCGGCGCGGCGGCTTCGGCGGCGGCAAGCGCCTGATCCGCTGTGACCAGCGAGAACACCACATCCGCGCCGCCGAGCGCGTCGGCTACGCAGGCGCGGCCTGAAACGCCTGCCCGCTCGTACTCGGCCCATTTCGCCGCCGCGAGCGCCGGGCTGTCCGTCTTGATGTCGAAGGCCGTGGCGCCGAGCACAGGCAGCCGACCGCTCCGCCAGCCCTTGAGAAAGGCGTCCGCAGCCTCGCCGAAGCCGATGAATGCGATGTGGTCGAGCGTCATGCTGTGCGGTTGCGGTTGGTCTCCGGCGTCTCGCGTCCGCGCGATTAATAGCACCGGAGTCAGAAATTGCACGATTTGAATAGCGCCCCGCGGTATTCAAATTCTGTAACGGATGGCGCACGCCGTCACCACGCTAACGGTAGAACGGCCTCCCCCGCTTCAGCGCGGCCCATGTCTTCCCCCGGTGTTTCCAACTCGCCCGCCGCTTTCAACTGATCGATCAGCGCCTTCTGCGTCGCCGTCGGCCGCCATCCCCGGCGCACCGTGACACCGATCGGACGCATGCTCCCCAGCATCTCCACGGGCAATTGCGCGATCAGTCCCAGCCCGATCTCCATCCGCATCTGGTGTGCCGACATGATCGTCAGCCGGTCGCTTTCCAGAAGCAGCCCGCGCACCAGCATTGCAGAGTTGGTTTCGATCATGCCGCCGCCCTGCCCGCAGACGCCGTCGAAAACGCGGTCGAAATAGCTCCGCGCGGGCGCGCCCACCGGCGGCAGCACCCAGGGGAACCGGCACAGATCGTCCCGGGTCACGGCGCGTTTCTTCGCCAGCGGATGTCCGGCGCGCGCCAGGATCGCCTGCGGATCGTGGAAATGCGCCACCTGCTCGATATCGTCGATGGGCGCGGGCTCGCGCAGAGCGCCGACCAGCATGTCGATTTCGCCGTTGCGCAGGCCATGCAGCAGATCATCATACGGCCCGGTGACGATGCGCACATCGAGTTGCAGCCGCTCCCGCGTCAGGGCGTTCAGCGCCACGGGCAGCACATGCGTCCGGCACAAGGGCAGGCTGCCGACGACGATGGTCCCGGAATCGAGCCCCAGCCATTCGCCGATTTCGGAAAACCCCTGCCGCAGGTCGGCGAAGGCGAGGCGCGCATAGCGGACGAACACGCTCGCGGGTTCCGACAGCTCGATGCCTTTGCTCGTGCGCAGGAACAGCGGCACGCCCGCGACCTTTTCCAGGTCCCGCGCGGCGCGGTGGATGGAGGGCTGCGAGACGCCGGCTTCGCGCGCGGCAAGGCTGAAATTGCCCGTTCTGGCGATTGCCGTCAGCGCGCGCAGCTGCGGAACCGTCATGAGCCGGTCGAATTTCGCGAAGCCGCGCGTCTTCTTCCTCGCCCCCTCCTTCAGCGTCTCCTTCGCCCCCTCGGCAAGGTGGTCGAGCGCCGCAGCGGCGCGGCTCAGGAACGCTTCGCCGGGCGCGGTCGGGTGCATACCGTCGGGGCGGCGATCGAACAGGCTGACGCCCAACTGCTCTTCAAGTTTTGCGATGGCCTGGGTGATGGCGGGTTGCGAGAGGTGAACGTCCTTGGCGGCGTGGCTGATGCTTTTGTGCTGCGCAACCTCGACGAATGCGCGCAAGTGCCGCAGATTGGGCAAACCGTCGAACAAATTAGTCCTCTCTCCAGCACCATTCGTGATCAGAACTGAGACGCCGAACCTGCGGCGCTATAGCAAAAGCTTATACCGCGCCTTCGAAAATGAAATGGCGTGACGGCCCCAGTCAAGTCAAAAATGCCCTCAGCCTCGGACGGTGAGACGCACGAGGCCAAGGCGCGAGGCGCGCCTTCTCACAAAAGCCCTGAAACTCAAGGAAACGTCTCAATGGCCGACAAGAAGACAGCACTCGTCATTTCAGCCCACGCCGCGGACTTCGTCTGGCGCGCGGGCGGCGCCATCGCGCTGCATCAGAAGAAAGGGTACGACGTTACCATCGTCTGCCTGTCCTATGGCGAGCGCGGCGAGTCGGCCAAGTTGTGGAAGCAGGCCGGCATGACGCTGGAGACGGTGAAGGGCGAGCGCCGCAAGGAGGCCGAAAACGCGGCGAAGGCGCTCGACGCCCACGACATCCTCTTCTTCGACCTCGGCGACTATCCGCTGGAGATGGACCGCGAAGCGAAGATGCGGCTGGTGGACGTCATCCGCAAAGTGCAGCCCCGCTTCATGATGAGCCATTCGATGTGGGACCCCTACAACACGGACCACATGGGCGCGACCCGGTTCGCCCTTGAATGCCGTATGATCGCGCAGGCCTGGGGCCACAATCCGGGCGAGAAGGTGCTGGGCGCGCCACAGCTCTACCTGTTCGAGCCGCACCAGACCGAGCAGATGCAGTGGAAACCGGATGTGTTTCTCGACATCACCGAAGTGTGGGACAAGAAGTTTGCCGCCATTCAGTGCATGAAGGGTCAGGAACATCTTTGGAAATATTATACCAATCTCGCCGAGAACCGAGCCAACCACTTCCGGCGCAATTCCGGCGGGCAGGCGGGCGGCCGCGACGCCAAATATGCCGAAGGGTTTCAGTCGGTGTTTCCGCGCACGGTGGATGAGCTGTGATGAATATCGTTGTCCAGAATATTGAACGCGCTGATGCGGAGATCGTTGCCGGGCTGGCGGAATGCGGCGTGGCGACCGTGCACGAGGCGCAGGGGCGCATTGGGCTTCTCGCGTCCTATATGCGGCCGATCTATGCGGGCGCGAGGGTCGCGGCCTCGGCGGTGACGGTGTCGGTGGCGCCTTGCGACAACTGGATGATCCATGTCGCGGTGGAGCAGATGAAGGCGGGCGACATCATGGTCGTGGCCCCGACTTCGCCGTCGGATGCCGGGTATTTCGGCGATCTGCTGGCGGTGTCGGTCCGGGCGCGCGGCGGTGTCGGCCTTGTCATCGACGCGGGCGTGCGCGACGTGCGCGACCTGACGGAGATGGGCTTTCCGGTGTGGTCGAAGGCGGTGTGCGCGCAAGGGACCGTGAAGGAAACGCTCGGCTCGGTGAATGTGCCGGTGGTGTGCGCGGGCGCACTCGTCAATCCGGGCGACGTGATCGTGGCGGATGATGACGGCGTGTGTGTCGTCGCCCGCGCGGATGCGGCGGAGGTGCTGAAAAAGGCGCGCGCCCGCGTGGCGAACGAGGACGACAAGCGCAAGCGCCTGCTGGGCTTTACCAGCGAGGGCGCCAAGCTGGAACTGGCCCTGCGCCGCGAACAGGCCAGACTGCT